>NZ_JBICZB010000097.1:0-24627 GCF_043201815.1 Kitasatospora sp. NPDC048296 | reverse complement strand
GGCGTCGTCCCGGTCACCCGGGCCTCCGGCAAGTCCCATGCGGTGACCTTCCGGTTCGCCACGAACCGCAGAGCCCGGGTCGCGATCACCACCTTTGCCGACAACAGCCGACACGGCAGCGACCGGGCCGCGGAGATCTACAACGACGCCCGGGCCCGCAAGAAGCGACACCCCCACGCAGTCCGCATCCTCGCCCGCGCCTGGCTGCGAGTGATCTGGGCCTGCCGGCGCGACGGAACCTGCTACGACCCCGTCACCCACCAGACCAACAACAAGATCAAAACGGCTCCCGAGGCGACTCTGGCGGCATAGGGGTTGACTCAGGAAACTCATGCGCCCACCTCGCTTCGTCCGGCAGGGGCGTTCGCCCTCCCGCGCCTTTCCTCGGTTCGCTCGCTCCGCTCGTTCACCGGGCGCCCCCCGGAGCCGGGACGGCCGCCGTGTCCCGGACCAGTCGGCCGTCGAGCAGTTCGATCGTCCGGTCGGCGCAGGCCTCGGCGAGTGCGGTGTCATGGGTGACCAGCAGGATCGTCTGGCCCTCCGCGTTGAGCCCGCGCAGCAGGTCGCGGACGTCGGCGGCCGAGGTGGTGTCGAGCGCTCCGGTCGGCTCGTCGGCCAGCAGCAGCGGCGGGTGGTTCATCAGCGCCCGGGCCACCGCGACGCGTTGGCGCTCGCCGCCGGAGAGCCGGCCGGGGAAGGCCTTGGCGTGCCGGGCCACCCCGAGCCGCTCCAGCAGCTCCCCGGCCCTGGCCCGGGCCCGCTCCCGCCGCGTCCCGGCCAGCTGGGCCGGGAGCAGCACGTTGTCCTCCACGTTCAGGTCGTCCAGCAGGTTGAAGAACTGGAACACCATGCCGATCCGCGTCCGCCGGTACTCGGCCAGCCCGGCCTCACCGAGCTGGTGGACGGCCACGCCGTCCACCTCGACGACGCCCTCGCTCGGGCGGTCGAGGCCGGCGATCAGGTTCAGCAGAGTGGACTTGCCGCTGCCCGAGCGGCCGAGCACGGCCAGCGCCTCGCCGGCCCGTACCTCCAGGTCGAGCCCGGCCAGGGCGGGGCGGGCGGCGTCGGATCGGTCGTACGTCTTGCTGACGCCGCGGATCCGGATGATCGGCGCGTTCACGGGCCCTCCACGGTTCGGGGTCCGGTACCGGGAGACCCGGGCCGGCTGACGGGACATGACGCTACGAATCGGCGGCGGGGTGCAGACAGCCGTCTAAACGGCCTCTCGGGGGTGTATCCAGATACACCCCGAACTGGGTGTTCAGGCCTAGAGCGCCGGACGTCCGCGCCCAGGCAGACTGAGCCACCGAAAGATCGGAACCGGAACTCCGCGGGGCTTCGGGACCCAGGCTTCGAGGCCTCTACGAAGGGGCTCCGGAACGATGAGGGGGCTCGTCATGAGGACGGGAGTGATCGACAAGGTGGCCCAGCGGGTGGGCCGGGCCTGCGTGGACGGCGTGCGCGCCTGGTACGTGGTGACGCTGGCCGTGACGGGGCTGGTCTCACTGCTGGCCGGGCCGATCCTGCTGGCCGCCGCCCTGTTCGGTCCGGACGAGTCCCGGCCGTTCTCCCCCGGCGGGCCGCTGATCCTGCTCGTGCCGATGGCGCCGGTCGCCCTCTGGGCGCTCTGCTGGGCCACCGGGGGCGGCGGCCGAGCGGTCGGGGCCGCGCTGTTCGCCCCGGGCGCGCTCGCGGTGATGGCGACCCACCTGTACGGCGGCGCCGCGCCCGGCGACCGGTCCGTCTCGCTCTGGATGGCTCCTTCGCTGCTGGTGCTCGGGCTGTTCGGCGCGCGCTGGGCCGCCACCGAGAGTCGGCGGGTCGTCGAGCGGTGGAGCGGGCAGCCGGTCCCGGTGCCGTACCGGTACCCGGCCGGCGAGGCCGGCCCCTGGCAGCGGCTGTGGTCCGGCGGCTGGCTGACCGACCCGGCGACCTGGCGGGATCTCGTCTGGGCGCTCCTCACCGGCTTCGCCGTGCTGTTCACCGCCGCGATCGTGGTGTTGACGCCGATCGCCCTGGAGGTCTTCGGCCGGAACGGGCCGTTCTTCCCGCTGATCATCGTCTACGGCATGGGCGTCTGGATGGCCCCGTTCGCCATCCTGTGGGCCGCTCCGCCCGTCCTGCGGATGCACGAGAAGGCGGCGCGGGCACTGCTCGGGCCGTCCCGGCGGGCCGAACTCGCCCGCCAGGTCAGCCACCTGGCCCGGACCAGGGCGGACACCATCGACGCCGGGGCGGCCGAGCTGCGCCGGATCGAGCGGGACCTGCACGACGGGGCGCAGGCCCGGCTGGTGGCGCTGGGCATGCTACTGACCGTCGCCGAGCAGGTGAAGCACGACCCGGACGCCCTCGGGCCGCTGTTGGCCGAGGCGCGGACGTCCTCGGTGAAGGCGCTGAGCGAGCTGCGGGACCTGGTCCGGGGCATCCACCCGCCGGTGCTGGCCGACCGCGGCCTGGCCGACGCGGTGCAGGCGACCGCACTCGACCTGCCGCTGCCGGTCACCTTCACCGGCGGTCTGCCCGGCCGGGTCCCGGCCCCGGTGGAGTCGGCCGCCTACTTCGCGGTGAGCGAGCTGCTGGCAAATGTGGTCAAACACGCTGGGGCCTCACACGTATGGATCGAGATAGGGCACAGTGACGGGCTGCTGGGGATATCGGTCACCGATGACGGGCGCGGCGGCGCCGACCCGTCCCGGGGAACCGGCCTCAGCGGAACCGAACGCCGACTGGCCGCCTTCGACGGGGTGCTCGCGATCAGCAGCCCGTCCGGTGGTCCGACCATCGTGAACCTGGAGATCCCGTGCGCGTTGTCATCGCCGAAGACCTCTTCCTCCTCCGGGACGGGCTGACCCGGCTGCTGGAGGCCAACGGCATGAAGGTCACCGCGGCGGTCGAGAACGGCGAGCAGCTGCTCGCCGCGGTGGCCGCCGACCGGCCCGACATCGCCGTGGTCGACGTGCGGCTGCCGCCCAGCTTCACCGACGAGGGGCTGCGTGCGGCACTGGCGGCCCGTCAGGCACACCCGGGCCTGCCCGTACTGGTGCTGTCACAGTTCGTGGAGCAGCTGTACGCCCGCGAGCTGCTGGCCGGCAGCACCGGCGGAATCGGCTACCTGCTCAAGGACCGCGTGCTGGACGGTGCCCAGTTCATCGACGCCGTCCAGCGGGTCGCCCAGGGCGGTACCGCGATGGACCCGGAGGTGATCACCCGGCTGCTCACCCACAACTCCTCGGCCGGCCCGGTCTCCACCCTCTCCCCGCGCGAGCGGCAGGTGCTGGCGCTGATGGCCGAGGGCCGCTCCAACGCGGCGATCGCCCAGCAGTTGGTGATCACCGAGCGGGCGGTCGCCAAGCACACCGCGTCGATCTTCGTCCGGCTCGACCTCCAGCCCTCCGACGACGACAACCGCCGCGTCCTGGCCGTCCTGGCCCATCTCAACGACTCCTGAAAGCCCTAACAACTCCTGAAAGCCCTCGACACCCCCGGAAGAGCCGCCGATCACCACACCGCCGCTTTGAGGGTCCACAATTTTGAGGGGACGCGGACAAGTGATGGGCGGCCCTCCGCTGCAGGGGGCTCGCCCGCCGTGGAAGCGGTCATCTACGCTGGTGAGGTGCTCATCCTTGTTCGCCGCCGCCACGTGGACCTGCTCCGCGTGACGAGCATGTCCTGTCGACGCTCCGGCTGAACCTCGCGCCCTCACCCTCAACGGCGGCCCCGAGCGGTCGCCACCACCTCCCGGCTCCCGGAGCACCCGCCGCACCAGGCGCAGTTCCGGCCAGCTCCCGGTCGACCACCGGGACCGACCGGGACGAGACCTAGCGGATGTCACACATGACGCAGCAGCACACGCCCATACCCGGAACCGGCTCCACCGAGGCGCTCCCCGACGCCCTCCCAGTGATCGATCTCTCGCTCGCCGACGGAAGCCCGGAGGACCGCCGCCGCCTGCACGACGAGCTGCGCACCGCAGCCACCGGCGTCGGCTTCTTCCAGCTCGTCGGCCACGGCATCACCCCGACGGAGACGGCCGCGCTCGCCGGCGCCATGCGCGCCTTCTTCGCCCTCCCCGAGGCCGACCGGCTCGCCGTGAGCAACCTCAACTCCCCGCACTACCGGGGCTACACCCGCACCGGCGACGAGCGCACCGGCGGCAGCCAGGACTGGCGCGACCAGCTGGACATCGGCGCCGAGCTGCCCCCGCACGTCCCCGGCACCGGCGAGCCCCCGTACTGGTGGCTGGAGGGCCCCAACCAGTGGCCGGCCGCCCTCCCCGGGCTGCGCACCGCCGCCCTCGGCTGGATCGACCACCTCGGCGACATCGCCCGTCGACTTCTGCACGAACTCCTCGCCGCGATCGGCGCCCGCCCCGACTTCTACGACGAGGCCTTCGCGGGCCACCCCCACCTGCGCCTCAAGTTGGTCCGCTACCCCGGCACCGCCCCGAACGGCGCCGGCCAGGGCGTCGGCGCCCACAAGGACTACGGCTTCATCACGCTGCTGCTCCAGGACACCGTCGGCGGCCTCCAGGTCGAGCGCCCGGACGGCACCTTCCTGGACGTCCCCCCGCTCGACGGCGCCTTCGTCGTCAACCTCGGCGAACTCCTGGAAGTGGCCACGGACGGCTACCTCAAGGCCACCAACCACCGTGTGGTCAGCCCGCCCGGCGCCCGCGAGCGCTTCTCCGTGCCCTTCTTCTACAACCCCCGCCTCGACGCCCACATCGAGCCGCTCGACTTCCCGCTCGCCCACCACGCCCCCGGCGCCACCGAAGACCCCGAGAACCCCCTCTTCGCCGACTTCGGCCTCAACGAATGGAAGGGCTACACCCGAGCCCACCCCGAAGTCACCCGCCGCCACATCACCGAACCCCGAGCCAGTCCCATCGCTCCCATCGCCTCCCAACGGTTGGCACGCACGGCGTCCGCCGCACGTAGAGCCCTCCCCTCCCCGCAGCGACAGCCCGGCACCCCGGCACCCCGGCAGTCCGGCAGTCCGGCAGTCCGGCAAGCGGTGGACCCGCAGAGCGGCCACTGTCACACTGCTGCTGTCACAGCAGGAGTGTGCCAGCGCGGGAGGCAGCAGATGGGGGAGCACGGCGCCGTTGTGGGGGAGGTGCGGCTGACGGTGGACGAGTTGGCGGCGCGGGCCGGGGTGACGGTGCGGACGGTGCGGTTCTACGGGACGAAGGGGTTGCTGCCGCCACCGGAGTTGGGGCCGCGGCGGGTGGGGTTGTACGGGGCGGCGCACCTGGACCGGTTGGGCCTGATCGAGGAGTTGCAGCGGCAGGGACTGACGCTGGCGGCGATCGAGCGGTACCTGGCGCGGCTGCCGGAGGACAGTACGCCGCTGGATCTGGCGATCCACCGGGCACTGGTGGCGTCCTGGACGCCGGAGACCCCGGAGGAGGCCACCCGGGCGCAGCTGGAGCGGCGGGCCGGGCGGGGGCTGTCCGAGCAGCACGTGGAGCGGCTGGTCGCGATGGGCGCGCTGGAGCGGACGGCGGATCCGGAGGTGTTCCGGGTGGATCCGGGTCTGCTGCCGCTGGGGGTGCGGATCCTGGACGTGCCGATCCCCCTGGAGACGCTGCTGGCCGCGCGGGCCGTGGTGCTGGAGCACAGCCGGGCGACGGCCCGGGAGCTGCAGCGGCTGTTCCGGGAGACGGTGTGGAAGCCGTACCGGGAGAGCGAGCCGGCCCCGGACGAACTGGCCCGGATGAAGGCACTGACCGACCACATCCAGCCGATGGTGGCGCAGGCGCTGGTCACGGCGTTCCAGCGGTCGCTGCGGGAGGAGCTGGGCGAGGAACTCGCCGGGGAACTCAGCGAGGAACTCAGCGGGAATCCGAACGGGTAGCCCGACGAGGACCCGAACCGGAAGCCCAACGGGGACCCGAAGGAGAAGCTGGACGGCGACCCGGGTGAGGCCGTGCGGGACACGACCTCACCCGAACGCGGATCCACCCGAACCGGGGACCGGATCAGTCCGTGAAGGTCCGCCCCTCCGCCGCGATCCGCTCCAGCAGCGCCGGGGGCGCGAACCGCTCGCCGTACGCGGCGGCGAGTTCGCGGGCGCGGGCCGCGAAGCCGGCCGGGCCACCCTGGTAGCCGTTGATGTACTGGAACACGCCGCCCGTCCAGGCCGGGAAGCCGATCCCCAGGATCGAGCCCACGTTGGCGTCGGCGACCGAGGTCAGCACGCCCTCCTCCAGGCAGCGCACCGAGTCCAGCGCCTCGCTGAACAGCATCCGCTCCTTGAGGTCCTCGAACGGGACCTCGACCCGGTCGACATCGTCAACGCCGTCGGCCGCGCCGCCGCCAGGACGCGCGAAGTGCTCCCGCAGCCCCGGCCAGAGCCGCCCGCGCTTGCCGTCCTCGCCGTACTCGTAGAAGCCCGCGCCGCCGCTGCGCCCCGGGCGGCCGAACTCGTCGACCATCCGGTCCACCACCGCGTCCGCCGGGTGCGGCGTCCAGGTGCCGCCGACGGCCTCCACCGAACGCCGGTACTCGTCGCGGATCTTGCGCGGCAGGGTGAGGGTCAGCTCGTCCATCAGGGAGAGCACCTTGGCGGGGTAGCCGGCCTGGGCGGCGGCCTGCTCGATGCTGGACGGGTGGATGCCCTCGCCGACCATGGCGACGCCCTCGTTGAGGAACTGGCCGATCACCCGCGAGGTGAAGAAGCCTCGGGAGTCGTTGACCACGATCGGGGTCTTGTCGATCTGCCGGACCAGGTCGAAGGCGCGGGCGAGCGCCTCGTCCCCGGTCTGCGGGCCACGGATGATCTCGACCAGCCGCATCTTGTCGACCGGCGAGAAGAAGTGCAGGCCGATGAAGTCGCCGGTGCGCTGGACGCCCTCCGCGAGCAGGCCGATCGGCAGGGTGGAGGTGTTGGAGCAGAGCAGCGCGTCGGGAGCGACGAAGCCCTCGATCTCCTGGAACACCTTGTGCTTGAGCTCGGTGTTCTCGAAGACGGCCTCGATCACCGCGTCGCAGCCGGCCAGGTCGGCGGCCTCGGCGGTGGGGGTGATCCGGGCGAGCAGGGCGTCGCGCTTGGCCTCGGTGGAGCGACCGCGGGCGACGGCCTTGTTCAGCAGCCCCTCGGAGTAGGCCTTTCCGCGCTCGGCGGCCTCCGGACTCACGTCCTTGAGCACGACCTCGATGCCCGCCTTGGCGCAGGCGTAGGCGATGCCGGCGCCCATCATCCCGGCGCCGAGTACCGCGACCTTGCGGACCGGTCGCTTCTCGAACTCCTTGGGGCGTCCGGCACCGGAGTTGACCGCCTGCATGTCGAAGAACAGCGCCTGGATCATGTTCTTGCTGGTCTGCCCGCAGGCCAGCTCGGTGAAGTAGCGGGCCTCGATCACCATCGCGGTGTCGACGTCGACCTGGCTGCTCTCCACCGCGGCGGCCAGCACGTTGCGCGGGGCCGGGTAGGGCGCGCCGTTCAGCTGCTTGCGCAGGTTGGCCGGGAAGGCGGGCAGGTTGGCGGCGAAGGCGGGGGTGGCCGGGGTGCCGCCGGGGATCTTGTAGCCCTTGACGTCCCAGGGCTGGACCGCGGTCGGGTTGGCCTCGATCCAGGCCTTCGCGCGGGCGGCCAACTCCTCGGGGGTGTCGACCAGTTCGTGCACCAGGCCGTGCTCCAGCGCCTGAGCCGGGCGGTACTGGCGGCCCTGCAGCAGGAACTTCAGCAGGGCGTCGGTGATGCCGAACAGCCGTACCGTACGGACCACTCCGCCACCGCCCGGCAGCAGGCCGAGGGTGACCTCGGGCAGTCCGATCCGGCTGGCCGGGGTGTCCAGCGCGATCCGGTGGTGGCAGGCGAGGGCGATCTCCAGGCCGCCGCCGAGCGCACTGCCGTTGACAGCGGCGACGACGGGCTTGCCGAGGGTCTCCAGGGTGCGCAGCGAGCGCTTGATCCGCATGGACTTCTCGAAGACGGCCTCGGCGTCCCCGGGCTGGGCGGCGGAGAGCATCCGCAGGTCTCCCCCGGCGAAGAAGGTCTTCTTGCCGGAGGTGATCACCACGCCGCGCAGGGCGTCCCCGAGCTCGGCCAGCCGCCCGACCACGGCCTCGAAGTCGGCGGTGAAGGCCTCGTTCATGGTGTTGACGGACTGGGTGGGGTCGTCGAGGACGAGGGTGACCACGCCGTCCTGGTCCTGCTCCCAGCGAATGGTGGTGGTGTCGCTCATCAAGTTCTCCAGGTCTACCGGTCTGCTGGGGAGGGGGTCAGACGCGCTCGACGACGGTGGCGATGCCCATGCCGCCGCCCACGCAGAGGGTGATCAGGCCGTAGCGCAGGTCGCGCCGCTCCAGCTCGTCGATCACGGTGCCGAGCAGCATCGCGCCGGTGGCGCCGAGCGGGTGGCCGAGGGCGATCGCGCCGCCGTTGACGTTCACCTGGTCGTGGCGGAAGCCGAGTTCGCGGATGAAGCGGAGCGCGACCGCCGCGAAGGCCTCGTTGATCTCGACCAGGTCGATGTCGGCGGCGGTGAGGCCGGCCTTGGCGAGCGCCTTGCGGGTGGCCGGGGCCGGGCCGGTGAGCATGATGGTGGGCTCGGAGCCGGAGACGGCGGCGGAGACGATCCGGGCGCGCGGGCGCAGCCCGTACCGCTCGCCGACCTCACGGTTGCCGATCGCGACGAGCGCGGCGCCGTCCACGATGCCGGAGGAGTTGCCCGCGTGGTGGACGTGGTCGATGGCCTCCACCCAGTGGTACTTCTGCAGCGCGACGGCGTCGAAGCCTCCGGCCTCGCCGATCTGGGCGAAGGAGGGCTTGAGGCCGGCCAGGGTGTCGACGGTGGTGCCGGGGCGGATGAACTCGTCGCGCTCCAGCACGACCAGGCCGTTGCGGTCGCGCACCGGGACCACCGAGCGGTCGAACAGGCCGTCCGCCTGGGCCTTGGCGGCGCGGGCCTGGGACTCGGCGGCGAAGGCGTCCACGTCGGTGCGGGAGAAGCCCTCGATGGTGGCGATGAGGTCGGCGCCGATGCCCTGCGGGGCGAAGTTGGTGTCGTACGCGGTCATCGGGTCGGCGAACCAGGCGCCGCCGTCGGAGGCCATCTTGACCCGGGACATCGACTCCACGCCGCCGGCCAGGATCAGGTCCTCCCAGCCCGAGCGGACCTTGGCGGCGGCCAGGTTGACGGCTTCCAGGCCGGAGGCACAGAAGCGGTTCTCCTGGACGCCGGCCACCGTGTCGGGCAGGCCGGCCGCGATGGCGGCGATCCGGGCGATGTCGGAGCCCTGGTCGCCGATCGGGCTGACCACGCCGAGCACGATGTCGTCGATCGCAGCCGGGTCCAACTCCGGGTAGCGGCTTCGCAGTTCATGGATCAGGCCGACGACCAGGTCGATCGGCTTGGTGCCGTGCAGCGAGCCGTTGGCCTTGCCGCGGCCGCGCGGGGTGCGGATCGCGTCGTAGACGTACGCTTCGGTGGTCACGATGGAAATGCCTTTCGGGGCAGGGGGGTTCCTGAGGGTTCCGGGGGTTCCCGAGGACTCCGGGGATTCCCGAGGGTTCCGGGGGTTCCCGAGGGTTCCGGGGATTCCCGAGGGTTCCGGGGATTCCCGAGGGTTCCTGAGGGTTCCGGGGGTTCCTGAGGGTTCCTGAGGGTTCCGGGGGTTCCTGAGGGGGCTCAGCCGAGGATGGAGCGGCCGACGATCTCCTTCATGATCTCGGTGGTGCCGCCGTAGATGGTCTGGATGCGGCCGTCGGTGAACGCCCGGGCGACCGGGAACTCGCTCATGTAGCCGTAGCCGCCGTGGAGCTGGAGGCAGCGGTCGGCGGTTCGCTTCTGCAGTTCGGTGGCCCACCACTTGGCCATCGAGGCCTCGGCCGGGGTGAGCGCGTAGCGGTTGTGCTCGGCGATGCAGCGGTCGACGAAGGTCCGGGTGATCGCGCACTCGGTGGCCAGTTCGGCGATCTCGAAGCGCACGTGCTGGAGCTTGGCCAGCGGGCGGCCGAAGGCCTCGCGCTGCTTGACGTAGTCGGTGGTGATCTCGACCAGGTACTCGGCGCCGGCGATCGCCGCGGCGGCGATGGTGAGCCGCTCCTGGGCGAGGTTCTGCATCAGGTGGATGAAGCCGCCGTTGAGCTCGCCGACCAGGTTCTCCTTCGGCACCCGGACGTCCTCGAAGAACAACTCGGCGGTGTCCTGGGCCTTCTGGCCGATCTTGTCGAGGTTGCGGCCGCGCTCGAAACCGGGCATGCCGCGCTCGACGGCCAGCAGGCTCAGGCCGTGCGAACCGCCCTCGGGGGTGGTGCGGGCGACCACGATCACCAGGTCGGCGAGGATGCCGTTGGAGATGAAGGTCTTGGCGCCGTTGAGCAGGTAGTGGTCGCCCCGGTCGACCGCGTGGGTGCGGATGCCCTGCAGGTCGGAGCCGGTGCCCGGCTCGGTCATCGCGATCGCGGTGATCAGCTCGCCGGTGCAGAAGCCGGGCAGCCAGCGGCGCTTCTGCTCCTCGGTGGCGAGCGAGGTGAGGTAGGGGCCGATGATGTCGTTGTGCAGGCCGATCGCCAGCCCGGACGCACCGGCCCGGGCGAACTCCTCGGCCAGCACGGCGGCGTAGCGGAAGTCCGGGGTGCCGCCACCGCCGTACTCCTCGGGGACGGCCAGGCCGAGCAGGCCCTGGCGTCCGGCCGCGAGCCAGACGGAGCGGTCGACGATGCCGACCTTCTCCCAACGGTCGTAGTGCGGCAGCACCTCCTTGGCGAGGAAGGCCTTCACGGTGACCCGGAAGTCCTCGTGCTGCTCGGTGAAGATCTCGCGCTGCAACGCTACGCTCCTTGTTCTGCTTCGGAGTTGACGGCCGACGGGTCGAGGGACGGCACACCCCAGTCCCGGGCGACCTCTGCGGTGTCCGCGCCCGGCCGGGCCGGCGGGCGGCGCAGCGCGCCGGGGGTGGCGGAGAAGCGCGGGGCGGGGGCGGGCTGGGTGACGCCGTCCGCCTCGACGTACGTACCGCGCGCCATCAGGTGTCCGTCCGCAGCTGCCTGGCGCATCGTCAGTACGGGTTCCACGCAGGCGTCCGAGCCGGTGAAGACGGCTTCCCACTCGGCCCTGGTCCGGGTGGCGAAGCGGGCGGCGATCCGGGTGCGCAGTTCGGGCCAGCGGGCGAGGTCGTACTGTCCGGGCGCGTCCGGGCCCAGCTCCAGCAGCCGGGCGAACTCGGCGTAGAACCGGGGCTCCAGCGCGCCCACCGCGAGGTGTCCGCCGTCGGCCGCCCGGTAGATCGCGTAGAACGGCGCGCCGCCGTCCAGCAGGTTCACGCCCCGGCGGTCCTGCCAGTGCCCGGCCGCGAGCAGGCCCCACAGCATGCTGCCCAGGTGCGCCGCGCCGTCCACGATCGCGGCGTCGACCACCTGGCCGGCGCCGGTCGCCCGGGCGTGGTGCAGCCCGGCGAGCAGGCCGACGACCAGGTAGAGCGAGCCGCCCGCGTAGTCCCCGAGCAGGTTGGCCGGGATCCCCGGCGCCTCGCCCGCCCCTCCCTGCGCCGCGACCATCCCGAGCACCCCGGCCACCGCCGAGTACCCGAGGTCGTGCCCGGCGGTCGCGGCCCGCGGCCCCTGCTGCCCCCACCCGGTCATCCGGCCGTACACCAGCGCCGGATTGCGCGCCAGACAGGCCTCCGGCCCGACCCCGAGCCGCTCCGCGACACCCGGCCGGTAGCCCTCGATCAGCAGATCCGCCCGCTCCACCAGCTCCAGCACCCGCCCGGGCCCTTCGGGCGACTTGAGGTCGATCAGCACCGACCGCTTGTTCCGGTTGGTCAGGTCGTACGCCGGATCCGTCCCGAGCGGCGAGGGATCCGGCCGGTCCACCCGCACCACGTCCGCCCCGAGATCCCCCAACAGCATCGCCGCGAACGGCCCCGGCCCGATCCCCGCGAGCTCCACCACCCGCACACCCGCCAACGGCCCCGGACCGCCGACGCCGCCCGCTGGACTGCCTGTGTCACGCACTGGCCGCAGACCCCTTCAGGGTTTGACAGTAAAGCTGTAACACTCGCGATGATAGGGAAGCGACCGGCCGGTAACAAGACCTCCTCCCCCGCCCCGCACCGCCGATTCCCCCGCGGCGAACCCTCGACGAACCCGGCGACTCCCCGCGCGACCGGCCCCTTGGAGGGTGCGGACGAGTGAGCCGATCCCGCAGCCGGGAGAAACGGGGGGCGCGCGTCGATGTAATGGCCTATGGTGCCACTTATCTATTACGGACATCACGGGGGAAGTGCCATGACCACGATTGACCGGACCTCCACCGCCCGGACCACCACCGCCCGCACGATCGTCGCTGTCTCCGAGCGGCTGGTGCTGACGCGACCGCAGGAGGACGACGTGGAGGCGATGTTCGCCATCCACGGCGATCCGGAGACCAACCGGTACAACCCGCACGGGCCACAGCGGGACATCGCGCAGGCACAGGAGATGCTGGACGGGTTCGTGGCGGACTGGCCGCGGGACGGGGTGGGGTACTGCGCGGTGGCGACGCGGGAGGAGCCGGGTGTGATCATCGGGTTCGCCGGGCTGTACCTGCACACGCTGGACGGCGAGCAGGTGTTCAACCTGTACTACCGGTTCCGGCCCTCCGCGTGGGGCAAGGGCTACGCCGCGGAGGCGGCGCGGGCAGCGATGGCGGAGGCGCTGCCGCGGTTCCCGGGGATCCCGGTGATCGCGCTGATCCGGGCGGACAACCTGCCCTCGCGGCGGCTCGCGGAGCGGCTCGGGCTGGTGGCGGACCCGGACGGGCGGGTCGACCACGAGGAGCGGCTGATCCACCGGATGGCGTGAGCCCGAGGATCCCCCGCCGGGGGGAGGGGGATCGGGCGCCGGGCGGAGGCGGCGGCCCGGGGGGCGGCGGCAACGTAGGGGGCATGAGGCGCAAAGACGATGCGGTGCGGGAGGTGGCGGCCGGGATCGCGATGGCCGCCACCGCGCCCTATCTGACACTGAAACTGCTGTGGCTGACCGGCTCCCACGTGGGCGCGCGCGACCCGAAGGCGCTGGACAGCCTCTGGACGATCAACCTCCTCACCTTCGGCATGGACGCGATCGCGCTGGCGCTCGCACTCTCCTTCCTGCGGCCGTGGGGGCGGCGGGTGCCGGCCGGGCTGGTGGCCTTCCCGATGTGGGTGGCGACCGGGCTGCTCGGGACGATCCTGGTGGCGGTGCCGGCGGACGCGCTCGCCTCGCTGGTACTCGGGCCGGAGCACCGCACGCCGGATCAGCCGCACCTCGACGACAGCATCGCGGGCTGGGTGTTCGCCCTCGTCTACGGCGGCTTCGGGGTGCAGGGCCTCTCGCTGATCACCGCGTTCGTGCTCTACGCCCGCCGGCGCTGGGCGGGCCTTCTGCGCAGCCGGGTCGGCGACCTGCCCAACTCCCCCACCCGCAACGTGCAACGGGCCTTCGCCTGCGTCGCCGCGCCGGTCGCGCTGGCGGTCGCCGGGATCCGGGCGTACTGGGCGGCCGGCGGGGAGGTGGGGCTGCCGATCCACTGGGTCGAGCAGCGCACCCGGTCGATCGCCACGATGGACGCCACGACGGCGGCCATGGCCCTGGCCGCGACGGCCGCGACGCTGGTGCTGGTGTTCCGGATCGGGCCCGGGCGGCGGCTCCGGGGGCCGCTGATGGTGGCGTGGCTGGGCTCCGGTTCGCTGTTCGGCTGGGGCGGCTACCAACTGGTGGCGTTCGGGACCGAGACGACGGTGAAGGACCTGCCGAGCGCGACACCGGGGCTGATGAACCTGGTGCAGGCCGGACAGTTCACGGCCGGGGTGCTGGTGCTGGCCGTCGGTGCGATGGCACTGACCGAACGGGCGGTGCAGCGGGAACAGCCGGGTGCACGGGCGGCCTTGAGCGAAACAGAGCCGCCGAGCGACCTGGCCGCGCCATGACGCCGACCCACCAGGCACTCGCTGACGTAGAGTCACCCGGGTGAAAACGGGGGGCGGTCGACTGCGGTCGGCGGTGGAGACGCTGTTCGGGCGGCGGGCCCGGCTGCGCTGGGTGCATCTGGTGCTGGGCGGCGCACTGCTGATGCCGTACTGGCTGCTGTCGGTGGTGGGGCTCGGGGCGCTCAACCCCGCCCAGGGGCACCGGCGACAGGTGCTGCTGCAACTGCTCGCGCTGTTCACCTCGCTGCCGATGGCCGCCGTCACCGCGCTGGTGCCGACCGTTAGGGGACTGGAGGGCGCGGCCGCGCGGGCGCTGTGCGTGGTGGAGCGGCCGGAGGAGCTGGCCACCGGGCCGGCCCGGTCGTGGGGGGCGAGGTGGCGCACCGCGGTCTGGTTCGTGCTGCACCTGTTCTGCGGCGGGGTGGTCGCCGGGATGACGCTCGCCGGGGTGCCGTTCTCGATCGTGCTGGTGATGAGCCTCGGCGGGTCCCAGGACCTCGGCCGGTACTGGGAGAACCGCTTCCCCGGTTGGATGCTCACCGGCCCGGCGCTGGGTCTGGCCGTCCTGCTGCTCGTCGTCGGCACCAACGCCGCCTGCGGCGCGCTGTTCGCCCGGTGGGCGCCCGCCCTGCTCGGGCCGACCCCGGAGGAGCGGCTGGCCGCCGCCGAGCGGCGGGCCACCGTGTTCGCCCAGCGCAACCGGCTGGCCCGCGAGTTGCACGACTCGGTCGGGCACGCGCTCAGCGCGGTCGGCATCCAGGCCTCGGCGGCGGCCCGGGTGCTGCGCACCGACCCGGACTTCGCCGCCGAGGCGTTGCGGGCGATCGAGGAGACCGCGCGGGGGGCCGTCGCCGAACTGGACACCGTGCTCGGGCTGCTGCGCGAGGAGGAGGCCACCGCCGGACCGGCCGGGCCCACGCTCGCCGAGCTCGACGACCTGCTGCGCCAACTCGCCCACACCGGCGTGACGGTGGACGCCGAGCTGGACCCGGGCCTGACCGCGCTGCCCGCCGAGGTCTCCCGCGAGGCGTACCGGATCGTGCAGGAGGGCCTGACCAATGTGCTGCGGCACGCCGGGCCCGCCCCGGCCGGACTGCGGGTCGCGCTCGGCACGCGCCGGCTGGAGATCGAACTGACCAACCCGCTCGGCCCCGCCCTCCCCAGCCGCCCCGGCGGCGGGCGCGGACTGCGCGGGATCAGGGAACGCGCCACGGCCCTGCGCGGCGGGAGCACGGCGGGGCCGAGCGAGGACGGAACGACGTGGCGGCTGGCCGTCTGGCTGCCGGTGGGAGGAACACCGTGAACGAGAACACCGCTACCGGGGCCATCCGCGTGGTGATCGCGGACGACGAACGGCTGGTCCGGATGGGCCTGCGGGTGGTGATCGACGCCGAACCGGACCTCACCGTGGTCGGCGAGGCCTCCGACGGCGCCGAGGTCGTCCCGCTGGTGCGCGAGCTGCGCCCGGACGTGGTGCTGATGGACGTCCGGATGCCCGGCATCAACGGGATCCGGGCCACCGAGCAGCTGGTCGGCGGGATGGCCGAGCCGCCGAAGATCCTGGTGGTCACCACCTTCGAGCACGACGACCACGTGTACGACGCGCTGCGTGCGGGCGCGGCCGGGTTCCTGCTGAAGCGGGCGCGGGCGGAGGAGATGGTCCAGGCGGTGCGGCTGGTCGCGCGCGGGGACTCGCTGCTGTTCCCGGCGGCCGTGCGCGAACTCGCGCTGCGCCACGGCACGGACGACCGCCGGGACACCGCCGTGGACCGGGGACCGATCGGACGGCTGACCGAGCGGGAAGGGCAGGTGCTGCGGCTGATGGCCTCCGGGCTCAACAACGGCGAGATCGCCCGGCAGCTGGTGGTGAGCCAGGAGACGGTGAAGACGCACGTCGGCAGCGTGCTGGCCAAGTTGGGTGCCCGGGACCGCACCCAGGCGGTGATCGCGGCGTACGAGTCGGGGTTCGTGCTGCCCGGCTGAGCCCCGGGGAGGCGTTCGCACGGGCACGTACCGCGCCCGCGAGGGCGTGAGAACGGCGGCGGCCGGCCCCGGCCCGCCCAGGGCCTCAGATCCGCCAGGCGCGGATCCGGTCGGCCGCCGCGTACACGTCCGCCCGGGCGTCGGCGATGTCGCGGGCCAGCTCGACCAGCGCCCCGTACGGCGGGTCGATCCCCTCTCCGGCCGCGTGCATGTACGCGGCCGTCGCCATGCAGGCGTACAGGTTGTTGCGCACCGGGAGCGGGCGCAGCAGCACGATGGTGTGCATCAGGGTGGCCGCGCACCAGGCGGGGTCGGCGTCGTGGCCGAGCTGGGCGGTGTTCACCCGGTGCCGGGCCACGGCGGCCTGCAGCGCCGAGTAGTCCCGCACGCTGAGGTCCTCCGGGGAGGCCAGTTCCTGCACGTCGAGCAGCCAGCGCAGGTCGACGTGCAGGAGTGTCACGTCCTCGTCCCTCACCGCGCTCCGACCCTCACCGAGCCGGGTCCCGACACCGCGCCGCCGCCCCTCACGCGGCGGGCGCGTCCTCCGGGAACGCGGCGTCGAACTCCGCCTGGTGCGCCTTCCAGAACGCCACGGCGTGGTCCACGAACACCCGGCGCTGCTGCTCCCGCACGCTCAGGTCGTGGACGTACGCCTTCACGCTCTTGCCGTCCGCGGCGGCGGCCTCGCGGATCGCGGCGAGTTCGTGCTCCGTGTACTCGATGTTGAGCGCAGGCATGTCGCCGATGGTACTGCAGCGCAGGCAAGTTGGGAGCAGGTCAAGAGGTTGTCCCGCCGGACCGACCACCGAACCGACCACCGAACCGACCGCCGAACCGGGGCCCGCGCCGGGGCAGCACTGACCGCCGCACCGGCGCCCGCCACACCCCGCTACATCGGATCCACCCCCCTCAGTTCGCCGTCCAGCTCCAGCCACCTGGTCAGCCCCAGACCGCGCAGGAACGGCAGGTCGTGGCTGACCACGATCAGCGCGCCCCGGTAGGCGGCCAGTGCCTGGGTGAGCTGGCGGACGCTGGCGAGGTCCAGGTTGTTGGTCGGCTCGTCGAGCAGCAGCAGCTGCGGCGGCGGGTCGGCCAGCAACAGGGCGGCCAGCGTCGCCCGGAACCGCTCGCCGCCGGACAGGGTGCCGGCCGGCTGGTCCGCCCTCGCGCCGCGGAACAGGAAGCGGGCGAGCCGGGCCCGGATCGCGTTGTCCCCGGCGGCCGGGGCGAACAGCTTGACGTTCTGCGCGACGGTCAGTTCGTCGTCCAGCAGGTCGAGCCGCTGCGGCAGGTGGCGCGAGGACACCGGGGTGGTGATCTCGCCATCCAGCGGGGCGAGTTCGCCCGCGATGGTGCGCAGCAGGGTGGTCTTGCCGGAGCCGTTGCGCCCGACCAGTGCGATCCGCTCGGGGCCGCGCAGGTCGAGGTCGGCTGTGGCGCCGCAGGGCAGCCGGACCTTCTGCAGGGTGAGCACGGTGCGCCCGGCCGGCACCTCGGTGCGCGGCAGGTCGATCCGGATCTCGGCGTCGTCGCGCACGGCCTCCTCGGCGGCGGTGAGCCGCTGTTTGGCCTCCTCCAGTCGTTCGGTGTGCATGCCGGTCAGCCGGCCCGCCGTCTCCTGGCCCTTGCGCTTGAGCATCCCGGCGAAGATGTGCGGGTCGTTGCGGGTGACCGAGCGCTTCTTGCCGTAACTGGCGCTGCGCTCCAGCTTGGTGCGGGCCTCCACCAAGTCCCGCTTCTGGCGCTGGACGTCGGCCTCGGCGTTGCGCAGCAGCCGCTCGGCCGTTTCCTGCTGGGCGGCGAGGGTGCGCTCGTACTCCGTGAAGTTGCCGCCGTACCAGGTGACTTCGCCGCCCCGGAGGTCGGCGATCTGGTCGACGTACTGGAGCAGCTCGCGGTCATGGCTGACGATCAGCATGACGCCGTTCCAGCCGGCCACCGTCTCGTAGAGCCGCTCGCGGGCGGCCCGGTCGAGGTTGTTGGTGGGCTCGTCGAGCAGCAGGACGTCCGGGCGGCGCAGCAGCAGGGTGGCGAGCCGCAGCAACACCGCCTCGCCGCCGGAGAGTTCACCGGTGGTGCGGTCGAGGCCGAGGCGGTGCAGGCCGAGCCGGTCGAGGGTGGCGCGGGCGCGCTCCTCGACGTCCCAGTCCTCGCCGACGGCGTCGAAGTGCCGCTGGTCGGTGTCGCCGGACTCGATGGCGTGCAAGGCCTCGCGGGCGGCCCGGATGCCGAGCGCCTCGTCGACCCGCAGACCGGTGTCGAGCGTCAAGCCCTGGGGCAGGTAGCCGAGTTCACCCTCGACCCGGACGGTACCGCCGGTGGGGGTGAGGTCGCCGGCGATCAGCCGCAGCAGGGTGGACTTGCCGGCGCCGTTGAGCCCGATCAGTCCGGTGCGGCCGGGGCCGACGGCGAGGTGGAAGCCGTCCAGGACGGGCTTGCCGTCGGGCCACTCGAACGTGAGGTCGGTGCAGAGGACGGCGGTGGTGGGTTGTGCCATGTAGGGCCTCCCGGATGGTTGCTGAAAGGGGTGGTGAGCAACACGGGGAGACACCGCGGGTGCGGAACCGGAACGGCCTGAGGACAGGGGCGCGGCAATGCGCCACGGGGCCGTGACTGAGGTCGCACACTCGCACACCGCGCTACGGCAGCAGGGCCTGCGCGGCGGGGCGGTGTCCCGGGACCTCAGTAGAGCAACGGCCTTCTCCTTGTCTGGCTGATGACGTCTTCCACGGTAGGGAGGCCGACGGAGGCCTGCAACCGATTTACCCAGGCCCCGGTTTCCGCGCCCCGGACGGAGGGCGGGTGCCGATCCGGTGCCGATCCGGTGACAGCCCCGTACCGGCCGGGGGCGAGTGTAAGAAGTTCCTTATCCGCATGGCAGACTCCTCACCTGCCATACCTGCGGCCCCGGGGCCGCACCCGCGGAACGGGCCGTATGGCGGTAGTCAACAGGGGGAATTGAACTCATGTCACCGATATCCCGGTCGAGCCGTGCTGTCCTGGGCGCCTCCGTCGCCGCGCTGACCATGGTGGTCGCCACCGGCTGCGGGCCGGACAACAGCGACCCGGCCGGAGCCCAGACCGCGGCCCCCAGCGTCGCGGCCAGCGCCTCCGGCAAGCCGGGCGCGGCCCCGATCAAGCTTCCGACGCTCGAAGAGCTGAAGACCTGGAAGCTCGAGGACTGGGACAAGTGGGCCCAGGCGAACGTCATCACCCCGGCGGCCAAGGGCTACTGGACCCTGCAGAAGCTCCTGAACGCCAAGCCCAAGCCGCTGCCGCAGGCGCCCACCCAGAGCCCGACGCAGGCGCCGGCCCAGCCGACCGCGGCGCCGACCGGCGCCGCCCCGGCCCAGCCCACCGCCGCCCAGCCGCCGACCGGGCCGGACCAGCTGCCCGCCGTGGTCCCGGCGAAGCCCGTGGCGCACCCGTTCCCGAAGAACATGCACGTCAACGGCAAGATCTTCTTCAAGGACGGCAACGACGACTACGTGTGCTCCGGCACCGTCGTCTCCGACCCGGCCAACCCCGGCAAGAGCAACCTGGTGTGGACCGCGAGCCACTGCCTGCACGGCGGCAAGGGCAACAAGTACTACACCGACATCACCTTCGCCCCGGCCTTCAACAGCAACGGCGTGCTGAGCAACGGCAACACGCAGAAGTCCAAGCTGGAGGACGCCGAGCCGTACGGCGAGTGGGGCGCCACCGCCGGCATGGTCTCGCCGCAGTGGACGCAGGAGGCCGACCCGGAGAAGGGCGGCCCCTGGAGCCAGTACGACTTCGGCATCATCAAGGTCGCCAACCCCGACCCGAACGGCAAGTCGCTGGAGGAGACCGTCGGCGGCTCGGTGCCGCTGTGGTTCAACGCCCCGCGTGACCAGCTGTCCGCCGTCTCCAACTACGGCTTCCCGGAGGGCAAGCCCTTCGACGGCGTCGAGCTGGAGCACTGCGACGGCGGCAAGCCGGCCGCGAAGGCCGGCGTCCCGGACCGCCCGGCGATGCTGATGATCGGCTGCAACATGACCGGCGGCAGCAGCGGCGGCGGCTGGTACGCCACCAAGGACGGCAAGCCGGCCCTGGTCAGCGACACCTCCATCGGCAACGGCGCCAACACCTACGAGGCCGGCCCGTACCTGGAGGACGTCGCGGCGCACATGTTCGACTACTTCTCCAAGAAGGCCAAGTGAGCCGCTGAGCCGGCGACCCACTGAGTGATCGGCCCCGGGGGGGGGGGGGGGCGGGGGCGGGCCCCCGCCCCCCCCCCCGGCGCCGCCCCCCCCCCCCCCCCCCCCCCCCCCCCCCCCCGGCCCCCGGGCCTTTCCGGCCCACCGCCCGCTCCCCGGTCACGGGCTTTTCCGGTGCCGACCCCGCTCCTCCTACAATCGGCGACATCATGAGCGCCACACTCGTAGTCAAGGACCTCAGCGCCGGCCACGGCGAACGCACCCTCTTCTCCGGCCTGGACCTGGTCGTCGCCCCCGGCGACGTGATCGGCCTGGTCGGCGTGAACGGCGCCGGGAAGTCGACCCTGCTGCGCCTGCTGGCGGGCCTGGACGCCCCCGAGGCCGGCTCGCTGCGGCTCAGCCCGGCGAGCGCCAACATCGGCCACCTGCCGCAGGAGCCGGAGCGGCGCCCGGGCGAGTCGGTGCGCGACTTCCTGGCCCGGCGCACCGGCGTGGCGGCCGCGCAGGCCGCGCTGGACGAGGCCACCGAGGGCCTGGTCGAGGGCCGGGCGGGCGCCGACGACGCGTACGCGGCGAGCCTGGACCGCTGGCTGGACCTCGGCGGCGCCGACCTGGAGGAGCGGGCCGATGAGGTCGCCGACTCGCTCGGGCTGAAGGTCTCGCTCGACCTGCCGATGACGGCACTCTCCGGCGGCCAGGCCGCCCGCGCGGGCCTGGCCTCGCTGCTGCTCTCCCGCTACGACGTGTTCCTGCTGGACGAGCCCACCAACGACCTCGACCTGGACGGCCTGGAGCGGCTGGAGGCCTTCGTCAAGGGCCTGCGCGCCGGCACCGTGCTGATCAGCCACGACCGCGAGTTCCTGGCCCGCACCGTCACCAAGGTGCTGGAGCTGGACCTGCACCAGCAGCAGGTCAACCTGTACGGCGGCGGCTACGAGGCGTACCTGGAGGAGCGGGCGGTGGCCCGCCGGCACGCCCGCGAGGAGTACGAGGAGTACGCCGACACCAAGTCCTCGCTGGAGGCCCGGGCGCAGATGCAGCGCAACTGGATGGAGCACGGCGTCCGCAACGCCCGCCGCAAGGGCGGCGACAACGACAAGAAGGCCCGCGCCACCCGCGCGGAGTCCACCGAGAAGCAGGCCTCCAAGGCCCGGCAGACCCAGCGGATGATCGAGCGGCTGGACGTGGTCGAGGAGCCGCGCAAGGAGTGGGAGCTGCGGATGGAGATCGCCACCGCGCCGCGCTCCGGCTCGGTGGTCGCCACCCTGCGCGGGGCGGTCGCCCGGCGCGGCGACTTCGGCTTCGGCCCGGTGGACCTGCAGATCGACTGGGCCGACCGGGTCGCCATCACCGGCGCCAACGGCGCGGGCAAGTCCACGCTGCTGGCGGCCCTGCTCGGCCGACTGGAACTCGACGGCGGCAGCGCCGTACTGGGCTCGGGCGTGGTGGTCGGCGAGGTGGACCAGGCGCGCGGGCTGTTCTTGGGCGGCGAGCCGCTGGCGGAGGCCTTCGCGGCCGCCGTACCGGAGTTCACGCCGGAGGAGGTGCGCACCCTGCTGGCCAAGTTCGGGCTCAAGGCCGTGCACGTGCTGCGCCCGGCCGCCACCCTCTCCCCCGGTGAGCGCACCCGGGCCGCGCTGGCGCTGCTCCAGGCGCGCGGGGTCAACCTGCTGGTGCTGGACGAGCCCACCAACCACCTGGACCTGCCGGCGATCGAGCAGTTGGAGTCCGCGCTCGGCTCGTACACCGGCACCCTGCTGCTGGTCACCCACGACCGGCGGATGCTGGACACCGTGGCGGTGAACCGGCGGATCGAGGTCCGGGACGGGCGGGTGCACGAGCTCTAGCCACCCCGGGCCTCCCGCCACCCCGGACCGGCCCCGGACCGACCCCGGACCGGCCCTGGACCGGCCTCCGGATTGGTCTCGACCTCTTCCCGGAGCGACCGTCATGTGCTGTGCTGTCGACCATGGTTGACAGCACAGGCAGTGCGATGACCGGGACGCCGTACCCGAGCGTCCCGCTCACCCCGATGACGGTGCCGGCCCACGAGGCCGAGGCCCGCGGCAGGGCCTTCCACGACGTGATGGCGCGGCGCCGGACCGTCCGCGACTACTCCACCCGCCCGATCCCGGACGGGGTGGTGGAGTGGGCGGTCCGCACCGCGAGCACCGCGCCCAGCGGCGCGCACGTCCAGCCCTGGCGGTTCGTGGTGATCACCGACCCGGAGCGCAAGCGGCGGCTGCGCGAGGCGGCCGAGGCCGAGGAACGCGAGTTCTACGACCACCGGGCCTCGGCGGAATGGCTGGCCGCACTGGCGCCGATCGGCACCGACTGGCGGAAGCCGTTCCTGGAGGACGCGCCGGCCGTGATCGTGGTGTTCGAGGTGCACAAGGGGCCGCAGTCGCCGCGGCCGTACTACACCAAGGAGTCGGTGGGGATCGCGGTCGGGCTGCTGCTGGCCTCGCTGCACCAGGCCGGACTGGCCACGCTGACCCACACCCCGAGCCCGATGCGGTTCCTCAACGAGGTGTGCGACCGCCCGGCGGAGGAGCGGGCCGCCTACGTGATCCCGGTCGGCTACCCCGCCGAGGGGGCGCGCGTGCCGGATCTGCGGCGCAAGGAGCTCGACGAGGTGCTGGTCCGACTCTAGGTCCGGCTCCAGGACGTGTCCGACGCGCCGGGGCGGCGCCGGGTGCGCCCCCTGCCGGGCCACGGCCGCCGGTTCCGGATGCTGACAGGTCCGGGCCAAGGACATAATCGCCGCCATGAGCCAAGCCCAGCCACGGTCCTGTGACCCCCCGGAGGTCACCACCGGGCGGCCGCCCGAGCTGCTGCGGCTGCCCGGCGGCCTCCGGCTGCACCGCCGCCGCAGTACCCACGCGGCGGCACTGAACAAGGCCGTCCGCACCAACCTGGACCATCTGCGGCCCTGGATGGACTGGGCGGCCGAGGCCCCCACCCGGGCACGGACCACCGAGCTGACCCGGGCCGGCACCGCCGCCTGGGAGGCCGGGACCGACTTCATGTACCTGGCCGAGCTGGACGCCGAACCCGGCCGGGTGGTCGGCGCCCTCGGGCTGCACGGGCGGATCGGCCCGGGCGCGCTGGAGATCGGTTACTGGGTCGCCGCCCGGCACGTCGGCCGCGGCATCGCCACCGCCGGGGCGGGGGCGCTGACCGAGGCCGCACTGGCACTGCCCGGGATCGCGCGGGTGGAGATCCGCTGCGACCAGGCGAACGGCGCCAGCGCGGCCGTCCCGCGCAAGCTCGGCTACCGGCTGGACCGGGTCGCCGCAGCCACCGTCCGGGCTCCCGGGGAGACCGGACGGCAGCTGGTGTGGGTCATGGAGCGCTGACCGTACGAGCCGAGCGGGCCGACCGGGCCGAACGCCGGCCCCGGCAGGCGTGGCCCCGGACCGTCAGGCGTGGCCCCGGACCGTCAGGCGTAGCGCCCGCCCTCCGCGGCCGGCAGCGCGTCCAGCTCGGCCAGGTCGGCCGCCGAGAGCTCGACCCCGACCGCGGCCACGTTGTCGACCAGGTAGCGCGGCGTCTTGGTGCCCGGGATCGGGAAGACGTACCGGCCCTGCGCCAGCACCCAGGCCAGCGCGATCTGCGCGGGGGTGGCGCCGATCCGCTCGGCGATCTCCCTGACCTTGGCGACCAGCGCCAGGTTGGCCTTCAGCGCGTCCTGCTGGAAGCGCGGCAGCCAGCGGCGGAAGTCGTCCTCGGGCAACTCGTCGAAGGAGGAGATGCTGCCGGTCAGGAAGCCGCGGCCGAGCGGCGAGTACGGCAGGAAGGCGATGCCCTGCTGCTCGGTGTACGGCAGCACGTCGTCCAGCACGTCCCGGGTCCACAGCGACAGCTCGGACTGCACCGAGGCCACCGGGTGCACCGACTGGGCCCGCTTGATCTCCTCGACGGTCACCTCGGAGAGCCCGATCCGGCGCGCCTTGCCGGCCTGGACGGTCTCGGCGAGCGCGCCCCAGGTCTCCTCGATCGGGACGTTCGGGTCGACCCGGTGCAGCTGGTAGAGGTCGACGTGGTCGGTGCCCAGGCGGCGCAGGCTGTCGTCGATGGAGCGGCGCACGTGCTCGGGGCTGCCGTCGCGGGCGCCCGACCCGCCGATGTGACCGGGGACGATGCCCACCTTGGTGGCCAGGAAGGCGCGCTCGCGGTGCGGGCCGGCCAGCGCGGCACCGACCAGCTCCTCGTTGGTGAAGGGGCCGTACATGTCGGCGGTGTCGATCAGGGTGACACCGAGGTCCAGCGCCTGGCGGATCACCCCGACCGACTTCTCGTCGTCGCGGTTCTGCACGTCGTAGGCGAAGGTCATCCCCATGCAGCCGAGGCCGATGACGCCGACCTCAGGGCCGTCGCTGCCGAACGAGGCATTGCGCATGCCAGTGCTCCGATCCGATGTCCGTGGGTTGGATCAACCGTTCCTACTGACTGTGTATGAGTTGCACAGCCGGACGCCCCGAACGGTCTTGGGTGTCCTGGTCTCCCGCGTTCGCTCCCACGGTCGGCGGCGCGCATCGTGTGCGCGGTCCGGGTAGGGGAGG
>NZ_JBICZB010000096.1:0-24633 GCF_043201815.1 Kitasatospora sp. NPDC048296 | reverse complement strand
CGACTTTCTTCGCCGATCGTTGATCTACAGGTGTCCCGTTGCCTCGTTCAAGCCCCCTTGACCTGCGCACTCACGCCATAACGCAGCGGCGTTGAACGATCCTGCCTTACCAGGGCGCCAAGTACTACACGACCTACGGTGAGCAGATCCGTGAGACCGTGAACCAGTGGATCCTGACGAGCGGCGCGTTCGACGGCGTCATCGACTTCGACAAGGTGACGCAGAACCCCGGCAACCCGCTGGCGCTCAACCCCACGTACGACTCCGGCGACCACCTGCACCCGAACGACGCCGGGTACCAGGCGATGGCCGACGCGGTCGACCTGAGCACGTTCGTGCCGTAGCCGGGAGGCGGGGGGGGGGGGGGGGGGGGGGGGGGGGGGGGGCCCCCCCCCCCCCCCCCCCCCCGGCTGAGGTCACGCCAGCTCGGCCGCCGACTCCACCACCACCCCGTACAGGTCCGCGATCGTGGCCAGGGCGCTCCGGTGGACCTGATCGGCGGTCAGCTCCGCGCCGGCGGACGGCAGCGGGCGGGTCGCGCCGGCGTCGGCGACGACGGTGGGGCGGTTGCCGCGCAGGAAGGCGCCGGCGGTGGTGAATGCGACGCACATGTGGGTCATGAAACCGGCGATCACCACGTCCCGGTGGCCGGTGGCGTCGACCAGCGTGCCCAGGTCGGTGCCGACGAAGGCGTCCGGGGCCTGCTTGACCACCACCCGCTCGCCCTCCGCCGGGGCGACGGCCGGGTGGATCTGCCCGATCTCGGCGCGGATGTCGTACGGGGTGCCTTCGCCGCCGTCGTTGACGACGTGGATGACGGTGGCGCCGGCCGCCCGGGCGCGGGCGAGCAGGTCGGCGGCCGCGTCGAGGGCCTGCTGCCAGCCGGTCAGCTCCATCACGCCGCGGGTGTAGGTGTTCTGTTGACGTCCTCTCCCGGCTGAAGCCGGGAGAATCCAACGTTGCGAGGGTGCGCGTGGTTGGTGGTTGACGCTTCATCGCCATCGTTGAGAGGGCTCGGCAGTCCTGACACCGCCCGTCCGGCGGCGTGTTCGACGTTACGGGCGGCGTTGGTATCCGCATTGGCCGTGTACCCGCAACCTGGGGCCTTGCAGGCGAACCGGGACTGCGTCTCCCGGCTGCCCAGGGTGATGAACCCACAGGCGGAGCAGCGCTGGGAGGTTCCGGCGGCGGGCACCTTGATCAGGTGTCCGCCCCGGTCGGCGAGCTTGTACGCCAGCAGCTCGACAGTGCGGCCCCAAGCCTCGCCGACGATAGCGCGGTTGAGCCCGGCTTTCTGCCGGACGCGGGTGCCGGGGGCTTCCACGGTTCCCCGGGCAGACCTGACCATGCTGGTGATGGCCAGGTCTTCCACCCCGACGACGGCGAAGGTGCCGGCGAGTTCGGTGGTGGTCTGGTGCTGCCAGTCGGCGGCGCGGCGCTTGGCTGTCGCGCGGTGCCGGGCGATCTGGTCATAGGTACGGTCAAGACGGTTGCCGGTCTTCTCGCCGAGCTTGCGGCTACGGCGCTGACGTGCGGCCTTGCGCTCCAGGCGGAGCAGACGCTTGCGCTCGCCGTCGGTGAGCCACGGGCCGTGCTCGCGGTTCGTGCCGTCGGACAGCGCGAGCGGGACAACGATGCCCCGGTCGATGCCGACGATGCGGCCCGAGGTCCTCGGTTTCACGTCGTCCACCACGGTTTCGGTGCGGAAGACGATGTGCCACCCGTGGGCCTCCTGTACCAGCCGCGCGCCGGTGATACGACCGGCGGGGCCGTTCCGGATGACGCCGGGCAGGTCCTTCGTCCAGCGGAAGCGGACCAGGCCGAGCTTGGGGATGCGGCACTGGCCCCACCGCCGGCTGACACGCCTGATCTGCAAGTCCCGCCCCTGCGGAACATCCACGGACATGCGGGAACGGATACGGGACTTGAAGTTCGGCGCGTCCGCGCGGCCCTCCCAGCAGTTGACCCACGCCCGGTGGTACTGCTTCAACACCTGCTGCGCGGCCTGGGCGGGGAGCGCGGCCAGCCACGGCACATCCTTGCGGGCCTGCCGGATGTACTGATCGGCGAGAGCCGGCGATACACGCCGCAGCGGGCACGTCCCGGCCATCGTCCACCAGTCGTGCAGCAGATTCCACACCGCCCGCGCTGCATGGCCCTGCTCGTCCAGGGCGATGACCTGCTCGGGCGTTAGGTTGAGCAGAGCCTTGTGTCCACGCTGACGCTTCATCATGTCACCTCCTCCAGTCCGATTCCAAACGATGACCAAGCTAGCGGACAGCACTGACAACAGGGCGGGGTGGTGCGCTGGTGCCGGTCAGAGCGGCGACGGAGTACCGCCAGCGCTTCCGTACGGTCGCGCCGGTCACGCCCCCGGCAGCCGGACGGTGAACGACGTACGGCCGGGTCGGCTCGCCACCGTCACCGTGCCGCCGTGCGCCTGGACGACGGCCTGGACGATGGCCAGCCCGAGCCCGGTCGAGCCGGTGGCGCGCGAACGGGCGCGGTCGCCCCGGACGAAGCGTTCGAAGACCCGGTCCAGCAGCTCCGGAGCGATCCCCGGGCCCTCGTCGGTGACGGTCAACTCGACGTGTCCGTCGGCCGGTTCGAGGCTCAGCTCGACCCCGGTGCCGGGCGGGGTGTGGGTACGGGCGTTGGCCAGCAGGTTCGCCACCACCTGGCTCAGCCGGTGCTCGTCCCCCGACACCAGCACCGGTTCCTCGGGCAGGGCGAGGCGCCAGCGGTGCCCGGGACCGGCCGCCCGGGCGTCGGCGACGGCGTTGAGCGCGACCCGGGTGAGGTCCACCTCCGCCTCGGCCAGCGGGCGCCCGGCGTCCAGGCGGGCGAGCAGCAGCAGGTCCTCGACGATCGCGCCCATCCGCAGCGCCTCGGCGTCGATCCGCTCCAGCGAGTGCCGCACCGGCGCGGGCACGTCCCCGGGGTGGCGCAGCGCCAGCTCGGCGTGGCCGCGCACGGTCGCCACCGGGGTACGCAGCTCGTGGCTGGCGTCGGCGGCGAAGGCGCGCAGCCGCTTCTCCACCGCGTGCCGGCGGGCGAGGGCGTCGCCGACGTGCCCGAGCATCCGGTTGAGCGCCGCCCCGACCCGGCCGACCTCGGTGCGCGGGTCGTCGTCCGGCACCCGCTCGGCCAGCATCACCGCGCCGCTGGCCAGCGGCAGGGCGCTCACCCGCTCGGCCATGCCCACCACCCGCCGCAGCGGGCGCAGCGACCAGCCGACCCACACCGCCCCGGCGGCGCCGGCCGCGGTGACGGCGATCGCGAAGACGGTCAGCTCCAGGGTCTCCAGCCGCTCCACGGTGTCCTCGGCCGGGCGCAGCGGCAGCCCGCTGACCAGTACGTCGCCGTCCCGGCCCGCCACCGCGCGGACCCGGTAGCGGCCCAGCGTCCGGCCGAGGTCGAGGGTGCCGGCCGGGCCGCCGACCGGCAGGGCGGCCAAGGCGTGCTGCTGGGCGGGCGAGAAGGTGACCCGGTCGTCCTCGTCGTCGGGGTTGTCGGCGTCGTCGGCGTCCCCGTCGACCACACCGGCGGCGGTGACCCGGCCGCCCAGCAGCCGCACGCCCAGGGTGCCGGGGGTCTGCGCCCGGGTGTCGGGGCCGGCGCCCGTGCCGGTGTGCTCCAGGCTGGCGGCGTAGCGGCCGCCGGCCTCGGTGAGCTGCTGGTCCAGGCGGTCGACCAGGAAGTGGCGCAGGGCGGCCGCGGTGGCCAGGCCGACGGCGGCGCAGGTGACCACCAGCAGCACCAGCAGGCCGGCGATCAGTCGGGCGCGCAGGGTGCGGGGCAGGAGCTTCCGAGCCACATTCACGACGCGCTTCACGGCACGGTTCGCGGCGCGCTTCACGACGCGCTTCACGGCGCGGCCTTGATCAGGTAGCCGGCGCCGCGCACGGTGTGGATCATCGGGCTGCGGCCCGCGTCCAGCTTCTTGCGTAGATAGCTGATGTACAGCTCCACGATGTGCGCCTGCCCGCCGAAGTCGTACGACCACACCGCATCCAGGATCTGCGCCTTGCTGAGCACCTGCCGGGGGTGGCGCATCAGATAGGCGAGCAGCGCGTACTCGGTCGGGCTGAGCTCGACGGTCTCGCCGCCCCGGGTCACCTCGCGGGCCCGCTCGTCCAGCACCAGGTCGCCGAGCACCAGCGCGTGCGCGGGCACCGGGCGCGGCCCGGCGGGCGGGGCGGCGCGGCGCAGCAGCCCGCGCAGCCGGACCACCACCTCGGCCAGGCTGAACGGCTTGGTCACGTAGTCGTCGCCGCCCGCCGCGATGCCCGCGATCCGCTCCTCGACGGCGTCCCGGGCGGTGAGGAAGAGCACCCGCACCTCGGGCTGCCCGGCGTGGACGCGGCGCAGCACCTCCAGGCCGTCCAGGTCGGGCAGCATCATGTCGAGCACCACGGCATGCGGACGCCACCGGGCCGCCTCCGCCACGGCCTCCGTACCGGTGGTCGCCCCCCGGGCCTGCCAGCCCTCGTAGCGGACGGCGCCGCAGACCACCTCGACCACGTCCGGTTCGTCGTCGACGACCAGGACGCGCCAGTCCGGGCGGTCGGTGGCGGTGTCGTCCATGGGGCTCCTCGGGTCGGCGATGGGGCGACGTTCATTCTGGCCTGCCGCGATGAGAAACCCGTGAGATCACCGGGATCGGTTCGTGGGCCCGCCTATCGACTCCGACCTGCGGCAATGGTGTCACCGGCGGGTGTCGCGGCGGCTCCGGTTCAGAGGTGGCTCAGAGCTTGCGGTGCCATCGTGGACCGCCTCGGCGGGGCCGTGCCACCGCCGGGAGCTGAGGAGGATCCCCGATGACCACTGCCACCGTGCCGAAGTCCCGGCCGAGCGCCGCCGGCCCGCGCCACCGGGCGGCGCCGCGCCCGCCGCTCGCCCTGCCGCCGCGCGCGGCGCTCGGCCTGATCGCCACCGGGGCGCTCGGCGTGCTCGGGCTGTGGTGGGTGAACACGCCGGAGGTGGTCGGCGCGGCCGGCTGGTTGACCGGCGCCGGGCGGATCACCGGGCTGCTCGCCGGATACGCGGCACCGGTGCTGCTCCTGCTGATGGCCCGGCTGCCGCCGGTGGAACGCGGGGTCGGCGCCGACCGGCTGGCCCGCTGGCACGCCTTCGGCGGCCGGTGGCTGGTGTCCCTGGTCACGGTGCACCTGCTGACCGTCATCTGGGGCTACGCACTGACCGACGGGCGCGGGCTGGTCGACGAGGGCGTGGAGATCGTCTTCCACTATCCCGACATGCTCAAGGCCACCTTCGGCACCCTGCTGATGCTCGGCACCGGCGCCGTCTCCGCCCGGGCCGCGCGCCGGCGCCTCTCCTACGAGACCTGGTACTACCTGCACCTGGCGACCTACCTCGCGGTGGCGCTGGCCTTCGCGCACCAGCTGACCACCGGCGCCGACCTGGGCGGCGGGCCCGGCCAGGCCGCCTGGTACGCGCTCTACTTCGGGACGGCGGCACTGGTCGGCTGGTTCCGCCTGCTGTGGCCCTGGCTGCTCGACCGGCGGCACGGGCTGCGGGTGGCCGAGGTACGGCCGGAGGGCCCGGGCGTGGTCTCGCTGTTCCTGTCCGGCCGGCGGCTGGACGAACTCCATGCCGAGCCGGGCCAGTTCTTCCGGCTCCAGTTCCAGGCGCCCGGGCTGCGCTGGGCCGCCAACCCGTACTCGCTGTCCGCGCCGCCGCACCCGGAGTTCCTGCGGTTCACGGTCAAGGACCTCGGCGGGCACAGCGCGGCCGTCGCCGGACTGCGCCCGGGCACCCGGGTACGGGCCGAGGGGCCGTACGGGGCGTTCACCGGGCGGCAGCAGCGGCAGCGCAGGGTGCTGCTGCTCGGGGCCGGCGTCGGGATCACGCCGCTGCGGGCGCTGTTCGAGACGCTGCCGGGCCAGGTCACGCTGGTCCAGCGGGCCCGGCGCGCGGAGGACGTGCTGTTCCGGGCCGAGCTGGCCGAGGTCGCCCGGCAGCGCGGCGCGGCGGTGCACGAGTTGCTCGGCTCGCGGGAGCAGGTCGGGGACCTCGGGGCGGCGCTCGGCCGGCTCGTTCCGGACCTGGCCGAGCACGATGTGTACCTGTGCGGGCCCGAGGCGCTCACCGAGGAGGCCGTACGCGCCCTGCGGGCCGCCGGCGTGCGGCCGGGGCGCATCCACCACGAGTCCTTCGCCTTCTGAGTCCCGCCTTCTGAATCCGCTGACGTTCGTTCCTGGGGAGTTGTTCCACTCATGCGTCGAGCCATTGTCACCAGTGCCGCCACCGCAGCCGGGGTGGTGCTGCTGCTCTCGCTCAAACCGCACCAGACGGCCGGGCCCGCGCCGGTGATCAGTTCGGGGGCGGGTTCCTCCGGATCCGACTCCGGTTCCGCCTCCACCTCCGGGTCCGCGTCCGGGTCCACCGGTGCTTCCTCGGCCCCCTCGGCCGCGCCCGCGCCGGCCTCCTCCGGCGGCACCACCCGGAAGATCAGCGGGGACACCGTGAACACCCGGTACGGCCCGGTGCAGGTGCAGGTCACGCTCGCCGGCAGCCGGATCACCACCGTCGACGTGGTCAAGTACCCCAACGAGGAACGCCGGGACCGCGAGATCAACAGCAGTGCCCTGCCCCTGCTCAACCAGGAGGCGATCTCCGCGCAGAGCGCCCAGATCGACGTGGTCAGCGGCGCGACCTACACCAGCGACGGCTACGTCCGCTCGCTGCAGAGCGCGCTCGACCGGGCGAAGAGCTGAGGCCCGGTGCTGCGCCACGCCGAGCCCGTGATGGGCACCGTGTTCTCGATCGCCGTCCGCGACCCGGGCCCGGACACGCCCGGGGCGCTGCGGCGGATCGTCGAGCGGCTGCACCGGATCGACGCGGTGTTCTCGACGTACCGGCCGGAGAGCCAGATCAGCCTGCTCGGGCGCGGTGAACTGGCCCTCGCGGACTGCGATCCGGAGGTCCGCACGGTGCTCGCCGCCTGCCGCGAGGTGGCGGCCGAGACCGACGGCTACTTCACCGAGCAGCCCGGCGGGCGACTCGACCCCAGCGGCTGGGTCAAGGGCTGGGCGGTCGAGGAGGCGGCCGCGCTGCTGCGCGCCTCCGGCGCCCGGCAGTACTGCGTCAGCGGCGGCGGGGACGTGCAGACCTCCGGCGGCCCGTGGCGGATCGGCATCGCCGACCCCCGGCAGGACTCCACGGACCCGGGCCGGCTCGTCGCCGTACTGAGCGGCCGCGACCTCGCGGTGGCCACCTCCGGCACCGCCGAGCGCGGCGCCCACATCCTCGACCCGCACACCGGCCGCCCCGCGGACGGACTCGCCTCGCTCACCCTGGTCGGCGCCCCGGGCACCGGCATCGCCCGCACCGACGCGTGGGCCACCGCCGCCTTCGCCATGGGCCCCGAACGCGCGCTGGCCTGGGCCACCCGGCGGCCGGCCATCGAGGCGCTGGCCGTGCTGCCGGACGGGACGAAGCGCTGGACGCCCGGCCTGCCCCAGCACCTCCCGCCGTCCGGTCCGGCCGACTGGCAGCTCGCGGCGCGCTGACCCGCCCGTCCAACGTCCGTATCGCTGAACCGACTTCACTCCATCAGGTGAACCCCGCGATCATGCCTCGCCCGTCGCTCCACCATGGTCAATAGTGGGAGACCGATCGGGTACGGAACGCCTGGTCCGACCACACCCGAGCCGAGCTGGATCGAGGAGGCCATGTGACACCCGTCGTCGCCCGTGCGGCCGGCCGGGGAACGGGCGCGGAGCCCGCGAGCGCCTTCGGGCGCGCCCCGCACCGGATCGCCGCCGTGGACGCCGCCCGCGACGCGCTCGCGAGCCGCGCCCCGATCGGCGCGCTGCCGGGCCCGGGCGTATGAGTGCCCCCACGGGCGCCCCGACCGGCCGTACCGCACTGGTCGTCGTCGACCTGCAGAACGACTTCTGCGCCGGCCCGGTGGCCGCCGCCCGCTACCCCGGCGACCCGACCCGGCTCGCCACCGTCGCCGCCAACACCGCCCGGGCCGTCGAGGCGGCCCGCGCGCACGGCACCGAGGTGCTCTTCGTCCGCTTCATCGGCGATCCGGTCCACCAGGGCGCGAGTTGGCGCCACCGCGACGCCGCGCTCGGCAAGCGGCCCAAATGTCTGGACGGCACCTGGGGCGCCGAGTTCCACGCCGTGACCCCGGCGCCGGAGGAGGCGGTGTTCACCAAGGCGGCCTGCTTCGACGCCTTCCTGAGCGAGGGCTTCGAGGCGCACCTCGTCCGCGGCGGGGTCCAACACCTCGCGCTGGCCGGAGTGTTCGCGGACGTCTGCGTGGACAGCACCGCCCGGACCGCCTTCCAGAAGGGCTTCCACGTCACGCTGCTCACGGACTGCACGGCCGCGCTGCACCTGCCGGACGAGGCGATCCTGGGCTTCATGCGCCGGGTCTACGGCGCCCGCGTCACCACGCACGACCGACTCGCCGTCTGGACACGGCATCCCGAGACCTGAGGAGCAGCCCATGGGTGTTGGCGTAGACGAGATCACCGGCGTGGACGAGGGCGTGGCACTCGCCGCCCTCCTGGTCGCCGCCGCCCGCGCGATCGAGACCCATCGCCCCGACGCCCTCGCCCGGGACGCGTACGCCGAGCACTTCGTCCGTGCCGCCCCCGCCTCCGCGCAGTGGCCCGTCCACCCCCGGGACGTCCCGGACGGCGACGCCGATCCGCTCTGGGGCCGGCTCGGCCGCTACTTCGCCCTGCGGACCCGGGCGTTGGACGACCAACTGCTGCGCGCCGTCCAACTCGGCACCCGCCAGGTGGTCCTGCTCGGAGCCGGCCTGGACGCCCGCGCGTACCGGCTGGACTGGCCGCCCGACTGCGTCCTCTACGAGGTCGACCGCCCCGGGGTGCTGGCCTTCAAACAACGGGTGCTCGACGGCCTCGACGCCCGGCCCCGGGCACCGCGCCGGGTGCCGGTCGAAGCCGACTTCCGCACCGACTGGGCCGCCGCCCTCACCGCCGCCGGGTTCCGCCCGGACCAACCGACCGCCTGGCTCGCCGAGGGTCTGCTCCTCCACCTGCCCGGCGCCGTCGAACGCGACCTCTTCGCCGCCGTCGACCAACTCAGTTGCTCCGGCAGCACCTTGGCCTACGAGGCCGAGATCGGCGTGGAGTCGGCAGCGGTGCGCGACAACCCCGTCCACACCGCCACCCGCGAACGCACCGGCGTCGACCTGCTCGCCCCCTACGATGCCGAGCCCCGCCCCGACACCCTCGCCGACCTCACCGCCCGCGGCTGGTCCACCACCGCCCACACCCCCTTCGAGTTCACCCGTCACTACGGCCGCGGCCCGCTCCCCGAACCGGACGGCACCCTGGCGGCCAACCGCTGGGTCTTCGCCGTCCACCCCTGACCGCTGAGGCCCCTTACGCCCCCTGCACGCCGCTACGCACGCACCTGCTGCGCCGCCCGCCCGGCCTCCCGCGCCACCAGCGGCGCCAGGTACGACCACCGCCGCGAACCGTCCGGACACACCCCGCCCTCGACCAGCGCCGACACCGCCCGACGGGTGAACGGCAGCCACACCGCCATGTCGTGCTCGAAGGTGCTGTGGCAGGCCTCGCGCCGCCGGTCGATCTCGGCTGCGTCGAGCCGCGCCCGGACGGTGGCGACCAGCGTGTAGCAGGAGGCCGGCTCACTCCAGCCCAACCAGCCGATCACCGGCGAACCGACGTCCTCCGGCAGCAGACCCAACTCCTCCTCCAGCGACCGGTACACCAGCGCGTAGAAGTCCTCGGCCGCCCCCGGCTCGTCCCGGTACTTCATCGTCTCGTTGATCCCGACCGTCCACTGCGCCGGAAAGGTGTTGACGGCCAGTGAACGCCGGAGCAGCAGCAGCCTCCCGGCCCGGTCCCGCACGGCCACGCAGGCACTCACCATGGTCGGCGGCGCGACGGCGACGAACGCGGCGAGGCCCTGCCCCAGCGTCTCCCGCAGCAGCCGGGCGGCCTCCGGGTCCTCCCGCCCCAGCCGGGTGGTGGCCATGCACTCCGCGTAGTCGCTCTCGGCGATGCCCACCTCGCACACCCGGGCCGCACTGTGCTCACCGTGGTCGACCGTCAGCCGCGTGATGTACGCCGTACGCCCCGCCGCCCCACCCTCCCGCTGCCGCGCCACCTCGTCGGCCCAGCCCGTCCGGTCCAGCACATGTGGGCGCTGCAGCCGCCCCTCGTACCCGGTCACCAGCGTCCCCGGCGTCAGCGGCCGCGCCCTCGACCAGGTGATCAGCGGCACCAGCCCGTCCGCCGCTACGTCATGCGCCCGCGCCCCCACCGTCAGACTGCCCCGCCGCACCCGCGCCAGCGGAACCCGGGACCCGCCGAACTTCGCGAAGTCGTACACCAGGTTGGTCACCACGCCGAGCAGCAGTGCTCCCCCGATCCCCAGCAGCCACTCCACACGGTCCCCCCAACTCTCGTGCCCGACCGTCCCATTGTGGAGTCGACGCGCCCAGGCTGAAACCCTTTCGGGCACGTCGGTTTCCGATCAGGAGGACGGCAACCAGCCGGTCTGCTTGCGCGCCAGGCCCGCTACTCGCTGACCACCGCGGACGGCACGAGACTCAACCCGGCCGACCTCGACCGGCTGGCGGCCCTGCGGGCGGACGCGGCGGCCTGGATCTCCCGGGAGCACGACTCGCCGCAGTGGTCGACGCCCTTCGACCGTCTCACGGTCGACCGCCGGTACGTCGGCCAGGGCATCGGAGCCCGCCTGGCCGACTGGGGCCGGTGGCGGGCAGCGACGGCGGGCGCCGAGCTGGTCCGGGCGAACGCCTGGAGCGACAACACAGCCCTGCACGCCTACTACCGGGCGTATGGCTGGCGGTTGCTCCGGATCGTCGAGGGTTCGCGGTCGGGGGCGTTGTTCGAGATGCCGGTGCGCCGCACGCCCGCCGTAGGGGTGTACGAGGTGGGCCAGGTCCCGCTGCTCAGCTGACCGGTCACCCCCGGATCCGCCGGAACACGGCGACCAGGATCAGCGCCGTGAGCCCCAACAGGATTCCGGCCTCGACCAGTTGGATCGGCACCAGGTGGCCGGCGGGGTGGTACCGGAGCCAGGAGGCGGTGGCCTCGTCGCACCGGTGCGTGAACTGGCACTGGTCGCCGCCGATCCGGCTGCCGTCGGGCATGATGACACCCCGGTCGATCAGCCAGGCGTTGGTGGGCTGCGCGGCGCCCAGTCCGGTCATCTTGTCCGGCAGGCCGGCCACCTCGTCCACCACGGGGTAGAAGGACGGGCGGCCCCAGCGGATCAGGCCGTGGACGGCCACGACCAGCGTGGCGGTGATGAACATCGCGGGCAGCGTCCGGCGCACCAGCTGACCGGCCAGCACGCCCAGCGCCAGGGCGAACAGCGACCAGGCGACCGGCGCGATCCCGAGGGCCGGGTAGGTGAAGAACTGGAACGGCGGATCGAAGGCGACCGGCCCGTGCACGATGTCCACCCACCACACCAAGCTCATCAGCGCGGCGAGCACACCGGAGAAGGCCAGCACGGCGAGACCGGGCACCGCGAGGCGGGCGGCCAGCCAGCGCACCGGGCTGACGGACTGCGCGCGGATCAGCCGGATCGTGCCACGCTCGTACTCCCGGGCCAGCAGCGGCGCGCCGATGAACACGCCGATCAGCAGCGGGACGGCGGTGACAGCGGGCTGGAGGACCCGGAGGTACCAGAAGTCCGGTTCGTCGATCGGCGACAGGAGGGTCCAGCACTGGGTGCTGCCCCAGGTCTCCGGGCTGTAGCAGCCGGTCCGCCGCAGCACGCCCACGACGTGGTGGCAGGCGATGTGGATCCAGAGCAGATCGGCCATCGCCAGGACCAGCAGTGCACCCAAGCTCCAGAGGAGGAAGCGGTCCTGACGGAGCGCCAGCCAGAGCAGGCCGCGCAGTCGGGGGGTCGCGGAGCGCTTGACGCCGGCGGACGCGGCGAACCGATCGGTCAGGGCGTTCGTGCTCATGCGGTGGCCTCGTCGTTCCGGTGCTCGTCGTTCCGGTGCTCGTCAGGTCGGCCCTGGCTCCGGGCGGCACCCGGCCGCGGGTCGGCCGGCCCCCGGAGGTAGCCGAGCAACAGGTCCTCCAGGTTGGGCCGTTCGCTCTCCCACCGGCCGTCCAGCGGCTCCCCGGTGCGCACCAGCACGGTGGCCCGGCGCCCGCCGACCCGCTGCTCGACGACCAGTTCGGCCGGGAGGCCGACCGCCTCGGCGGGCCCGGTGAGCAGCTGGTGCCCGTCCAGGACGTCGTCCAGCTCGCCGGCCAGCCGGATCCGCCCGCCCTGGACGAGCAGCAGGTGGTCGATGGCGCCGTCCAGTTCGGGGAGGATGTGCGAGGACAGCACGATGGTGGTGCCGCGCTCGGCGGCGACCGACATCAGGGCGCCCATGAGCTGGTGCCGGGCGAGCGGGTCGAGGTCGGCCATCGGCTCGTCGAGCAGCAGCAGTTCGGGGAGCTTGCCGAGGGCGAGTGCGAGGGAGACCCTCGTGCGCTGGCCGCCGGAGAGCGAGCCGACCTTGGCGCGAGGACTCAACTCGCCCTGATCAACGATGCGTTGGGCCGTTACGTCGTCCCAGACCGGGTTGAGTTCGCGGCCCATCCGCAGCGTCTCGGCGACGGTCAGGCCCGGGTAGAGCGGCTTGTCCTGCGCCACGTAGGCGACCTCGGCACGCAGTTCGGGTGTCGCGGCCGGCTCGCCGAACACCCGCAACTCACCTTCGGTGGCGTCGAGTTGGCGGGCGGCAAGGGAGAGCAGGGTGCTCTTGCCCGCACCGTTGGGGCCCACCACGCCACAGATCCGCCCGGCCGGGACGGTGAAGTCACAGCCGCGCAGGGCCCAGCCGCCCCGGTACCTCCTGCCGAGGCCGACGGCCTCCAGCGCCGGAGTCATGGTCGTCGGGTCGTCGTCCACCCGGTCCCCCCACTGTCTCTCAGTTCGGTGTAGCCGGGGAGACCCCGGTGTCAAAGCGCTGCTCCAGCACGGAGGCCATCAGCGCGGCGATGTCCTCGCGCTCCAGCCCGGCCTCCCGGGCCCGGTCCACCCACCCGACCAGGTCCGCCCGCAGCGGCCCGTCGGCCGCCGCCTCCGGCCGGGCGAGCGAGCGCCGGACGAAGGTGCCGAGCCCCGGGCGCGGCTCCACCAGCCCCTCGCGTTCGAGTTCGCGGTAGGCCTTCAGCACGGTGTTGGGATTGATCGCGGTGAGCTCGACCACCTCACGGGCGGTCGGCAGCTTGTCCCCGGGCTGGAGCAGTCCGAGCCGCAGCGCCTGCTTGGTCTGCTGCACGATCTGCTGGTACGTGGAGACGCCGCTGCGCCGATCGATGCGGTACTCGATCACACCCGTTGCGGCCTTTCACTAGTTCAATAGTGGAATGGTGGCCCACTGCGGCGCGCGGGTCAAGCCGAACCCCCGGGGTCCCCTGCCGAGGTCAGGGGCGTTTCAGCAGGAGCAGACCGTCCTGGTCCACCAGCCGCCGGTAACCGAGGTCCTGGTACACCGCCAGCATGCTCGCGGTGGCGGCGGTGGCACACGGGGACTGGACGCTCGGATCCCGCAGGTCGACCGCCACCCACTCCGGCGTCGGCACCACCGGCACCTGGCACACCAGGGTGACCTCCGCCCGGCCGGTGAGCTGGGCCGCCAGCCGGTTGGAGGCGGCCACGGTGGCGTCGTCGGGTATCAGGCGCAGCAGGGCCCGGGTCTCGGTGAGCCTCGGCGGGGTGCGCCAGGCCTCGGGCATCACCACCTCGTGCAGCGGGTAGAGCGGCAGCGTCACGGCCGTCACCAGCACGCTCACGGCGAGCGCGCGCCGGACCCGGCGGGCGTCGGGTCCGCGCAGGGCCCCCGGGCGCCGCAGGTCGCCGGTACACCGCAGCGTGTCGATCAGGGCGGCGAACACGATCGGCATCAGCACCGCGCTGTAGTGGTAACTGACGCCCCAGTGATGCGGATTGGTCGAGAGCAGCCGCCAGCCCAGGGTGGGCGCGCAGAGCAGGAGGAGCGGCGAGCGCAGGCAGCGGAACCCGCCGGTGGCGGCGAGCAGGAACAGCAGCAGCCACTTGATCGGCGGCCAGCCGAGCCGCAGCGGCACGGCCCACGGCGAGGGCCGCCCGCCGCCGTCCAGCTGCTGCCAGTAGTCGAAGCTCCCGCTGGGGTTGAACGCCGGCAGCACGACCAGCAGGGTGAGCGCGGCCGCGGCGACGCCGACGGCGGCGAGGGCGAACCCGGGCAGCGGGCTGCGCCGGTCCTGCCGGGCCTGCCAGGCGAGAAGCAGGCCGACGGCGCCGACCGTCAGCCCCAGATCCTCCTTGACCAGCAGCAGCGGCAGCGACCAGAGCGCGGCTGCCAGCGGCCGTCGGCGCCCCAGCGCGGTGGCGGCGAAGGCGAGCAGCGGGACGGCGAACGCGATCTCGTGGAAGTCGTCGGCCGCCGCCCGGACGATCCCCCAGGAGGCCCCGGTGGCGCAGCCGACCACCAGCGCGACCCGCGGCCCGGCCACCTCGTGCGCCCAGCGGGTGAGCGGGACGACGGCCAGCGCCATCAGCAGCGCCTGGGCGACGACGAGGGTGAGGACGCTCGGGAAGACCCGGTAGACGGGGGCGAGCACGGCGATCAGCGGGTGGAAGTGGTCCCCGAGCAGGTGGTAGCCGGGCCCCTTGAGCGGGACGATCGGTGCCCGACCGTGGGCGTACGCCCGTACGGCCTGCTCGAAGATGCCCAGGTCATAGGCCTTGGTGAGGCCGCGTCGGTGCCGGTTGACGGCGACGCAGGCGTACAACGCGGCGAACCCCGCCGCCAGGCCCCAGGCGAGCACGGCGGGCCGGTGCAGGAGCGGCACCGCGCGTGGCAGCGGTCGGGCCGGGCGGGGCGGGCGGTGCGGACGGAGCGGGGAGAGGGCCAGCGACATCGGCAAAGTACCCTTTCACTATTCGATTAGTGGAAGGGTGGTGGAAGTCCGAACAGCCGTCAAACCCGGTCCGCCGACGCCGACCGGGCCCTCGTCATGCCCTCCGGGACCCGCGTGCGGCGTGGTCGCCCGCGTCCGGTGACGTACGCGGGCGACCACATCGAAGGTCGTTCGAGGGCCTTACGCCAGGGTCACCCCGACGGTCGCGGTCCAGATGTTGTCGTTCGAGGCCGTGGGCGCGACGGCGCTGCCCCAGGCCAGGACCAGCCGGGTGGGCGACAGCGCGGAGAAGCCGAAGGTGTCCCCGGGCCACACCGAGCCCGTCCCGAAGCCCTGCGAGACCTGGACCGGGGCGGACAGCCACCCCTTCGTCGTCGAGAAGGTCCGGAGGTACTGGGCGTAGCCGCGCGGGTCGCTGCTCGACAACCAGCCCACGTACACGATCCCGGGCGGCCCGGCGACCACCTGCATGACGTGCGGGACGTTCAGGGTGTCCGCGGGCACCTGCACCGGCGCGGACCAGGTCGCACCGTGGTCCTGCGAGTACGACAGCCATCCGGTGTCGCTGTTCGAACCCTGGGTGTCCCAGGTCGCGTACAGCGTGCCGTCCGGGCCGAGCGCCTCGCTGCCGTCGATCCACCACTCGCCGTTGTTCATCGTCCCCGCGTCGCCGCCGATCCGCACCGGCTGCGTCCAGGTCGCGCCGCCGTCGGTGGAGCGGGTCGCGTAGGTGTAGGCGACGGTCAGGTCGTCGGTGGGAACGTTGGTGACGACGTAGCCCTGGTAGAGCACGTCGATCGAGCCGTCCGGCTCGACCACGACGGGCGCGCTGTCTGCGCCGCTGTTCGGATAGCCGGGGCTGATGTGCGACATCGCGCTCCAGGTCCGGCCACCGTCGGTGGACTTCTGCATCACCGCGTTGACGTCGCCGGTGGCGAAGGAGCAACTGCCGCTCGGCGCGCAGACGAAGGTCACCGCGGCCGTGCTCGGCCCGTAGTCCCAGGTCAGGTACAGCGTCCCGTCGGGGCCGGCGGTGATGAAGTCCCGGTCACCCCAGTTGTTCGCGTCCGGCGGGACGATCGCGCTGACGGTCTTGAAGCTGGCGCCGTGGTCGGAGCTGGCGTCGACGACGGGGTAGGTCAGGCCGGAGCGGGAGACCATGAACGCCACGTAGACCGTGCCGTCCGGCGCGACGGTGATCGCCGGGTCCCAGGTGCGGCTGCCCTTCTGTCCGGTACTGCCCGGCAGCATGACCGGCGTGCCGAAGGTCGCCCCGCCGTCCGGCGAGCCCGCGAATCCGATGCCCTTGCAGCCCATCCACGTCTCGTACACGGCGTTCAGCGTCGCGTCGACGGCCTGGATGGTCTCGGCGTTCTGCCCCGTGCAGACGGCCGAGATGTCCGTCGGGGTGCTGATCGCGTAGGACGCGCTCAGCCCGGTAGAAGGGTTCTGATGTCCGGTCGACTGGGTGGAGCTGCGGGTGTCGACCGGCGCTGCCTGCGCCGGTCCCACCGCGAGGGCGAGGGCGGTGACCCCGGCGCAGAGGCCGGCTATCAGGGATCTGAGCGTGGCGCGACGTGGACGTGCGTGCACGGCTGATCTCCTCCGGGTGGAAGCGAGTTGAGGGTAGCGAGCCGTCGGCACCGCCGTCGCCTCCGGCCCCCGGACGGGATTCCCCCAACTGCCGCTTCCGAAGCCCCTTACCCACGGCCCCTGCCGAAGCCCCGCCGCCCGGCGCATCGTCCGGCCAGCGGGGCCCGCTCGCGTCCCAGGTGGTCAGCGCGGAGCGATCTGGCTGGTGACGGTCGGATCGGTGATCGCGCTGTCACGGGCCGGCAGCAGCGCCTTGCCGAGGATGACCGCCAGCATGTGGTCACCCTCGAAAGGCGGTTGAGGCTGACTGTCGGCCGGCCCGTCGGTGCCGGGCACGATGCACAGATAGGTGTCGTTCGGCGACATCAGGATGTTGCCCGAGCCCAGGTGGATCCGGTACGTCCGCAGCTCGCCGCGGACCTCCAGGAAGCGCCCGTCCACCTGGTGTTCTTCCGCCCGACCAAGCAGACCTCCTACGTCCACATCGACGCCCTGTTCGGCCCACCCGGGCGCAACGCCATCGACTGGGACCTCATCGAGTCCCACTTCAAGGACCTCATGCGGGTGGCGCTGTCAGTGCGCGAGGGCAAGATCTCCTCCGTCCTGCTGCTGAGGCGCCTGCGCTCCGGCTCCCACAAGAACGCCCACTACGCGGCGTTCCGCGAGGTCGGCCACGTGATCCGCACCATCCAGCTGCTGCGGTACCTGACCGACCCGCAGATGCGCCGGCGCGTGACGGCCGCGACCAACAAGGTCGAGGCGTTCAACGGCTTCTCCGAGTGGGTGCGCTTCGGCAACCGGGGCGTCATCGCCGACAACGACCCCGTCGAGCAGGAGAAGGCGGTCAAGTTCAACGCCCTGCTCACCAACTGCCTGATCTTCCACAACACCCTGGACATCGCCCAGGCGGTGCGCGAACTGCAGGCCGAGGGCTGGAAGATCGCCCCGGAGGACCTGGCCGAGGTCTCGCCCTACCTGACGGAGAAGATCACGCGGTTCGGCGAGTACTCCACCCACGAGCTCGACCTGCCCCCGGAGGCGTACGAGCCGCACCTGGACGTCGACTTCACCAAGCTCGACCCGCAAGACCTGGCCGCGGCCTCCTGACGGTCACCGCCGCTTCGCGAGCGGGCGGCGCCGGCCTGACCGGTGCCGCCCTGCGAGGCCGATGTCAGCCGACCGGTGGCAGCGCCCGCAGAGCCAGGTGCGGGGCGATGCCGTGATGTCCGCCGCGCACAGTACCGCGTCGACGGGCGGGGACCGCCGCACGTAAGCCGGATGCCCCCAGGTACTGCGTGAGCGTCAGGAGGCAAGCGGTCCGAACGCCGCCACCGCCAGCCGGTAGGCCGGGGCTGGCGGGGCACCCGTCCTGCCGTCCGTCTCGGCCACCGAGTACTCCAGTCGCTCCCGAAGGTCCTGAGTGGCGAACATGCCGTTCGCGTAGCCGAGGTCGTGGCCGGTCTTGCCCCAGAGCACGGTGCCGTCCGCCAGCATCGCCTTCTGCAGTCCCGCGCTGAAGCAGGCCAAGCCCTTGTCCGGGCCGGAGGCGCAGTTCGGGTCCTGTGATGGCAGCAACCGGCCCGCCGCGTCCCTCGGCAGGGTAAGCAGCTCGCTCTGCTGGGCCGGTGGCAGCAACTCGCCGTCCAGCAGTGCGCGCAGGAAGCGGTCCAGGTCGCCGGTGGTGGAGACCGTTGAGGACGGGTCGCCGCCCTGCTCGGTCACCTCGGCTAGAGTGCCCGCGCTGTCGGTCAGGTAGGCCGGCAAGTGCGGGTCGGGCAGGAAGGGGTCGCCCTGCGGCACCCAGGTGTGGGCGAGGCCCAGCGGCCGCACGATCCGAGCTGTCACCTCTTGGGCGAAGGAGTGCCCGGTCACCTGCTCGATGATCCGCCCCGCCACGCGGTACGCGAAGGAGTTGTACTGCTGTGCCGTGCCGGGCGCGAAGACCGGCCCCGGCCAGGGGCGATCGGTGGGCCGCAGGGTCTGCTGGATGATCTGGTCGAAGGTCTGGTACTGAAGACGACCCGCGCTCTGCTGGTCCACCGTGATGGGTGGCGCGCCAGCGTTCACGTCCGGCAGGCCGCTGGTGTGGTTGAGCAGCTCACGGATCGTGATCGGCTGGAAGGTGTCCGGCAGCACCCCCGGCAGGTACTGCTGGACGGTGCCGTCCAGGTCGACCCGGTGCTCAGCGGCGAGCTGGAGCATGACGGTGGCCAGGAAGGTCTTGCTGATGCTGCCTACGTGGAACTCCGCGCCCGGCGCCACCCGCTGCCCGGTAACCGTGTCGGGGTCGGCGCCGCGCCAGCTCCAGCCGTCCAGCGTCACCCGGCCGACACCGCCCACGGCGGGTTCGCCCGGGCGGATCGAGAAGGCGGTGCTCAACACGGCGCGGCTGGGGTGCTGGGTGGGATAGGCACCGTCCGCGCTAGCGGCCAGCGCGGTGCCGGGCGCGGTGGCCAGTAACAACGTGGCGCAGGTCAGGATTAACGGCTTCTTCATGGGTCCTCCGGCGCGGGCGACAGGTCGTACCCGGATCTTGACCCACCTCGCCGGTACGGGACCTCAGGGCAGCACCCGGAGATCTCCCGGAGGCATCCCTGAGAGTCCACCAGGGTTCTCCCTTGATCCGATGATCGGGCGGAGCCGGTCCGCTCGCGAAGCTACGGCGAAGGGACATGTAAGCGAGCGTGACGGGCGTGACGGTGGGTCACTCTCACAAATGAACAGTTGCGAGAGTTCTGAGAGGCCCCCAAATCGTGTCCGGTTTGTCCATGTCTTCACTCGCAGAGAACCGTCCTCCGCCCCGAAGACCCGCTCACCCCCGAGGAGATCGACCTGCGCGAGCGCCTGGTCGCCCAGCGCGCCGAGCTGGACGCCGCCGAGTTGGAAGAGGTGCACCCGTGATCCCCGGCCCGCACCGGCTCAAGGGCGGCGCGCTGCTGCTCCGCGCCGAGGAACCCGGCCTGCCCGGCCCGTTCGGCAGCTGGCCCCAGGACGACCAGGAGCCCGCCGAGCCCGAGCCCGCCGGCCAGGGCGAACCCGAGCTCCGGTGCTGAGCGCCGGGCGGCCCAGGTCGGCCGAGGGCGTCCGGCCGGACGGCGCGCGATCCTGGAGACGTGGCTCGCATCCGGTACTGCGAGAACTGCGGCGCCCGGCTCCCCCTGAAATCCTCGCCCCGGCGCCTGTACTGCGACGGCTCCTTTGTCTCTGCAACCGCCGTGTCCCATGGGTCTTGTGTCGCTTTTTGACGGCGGTCAAGTTGAGGTGGCCCACACAGGCTCGTGGGAGCGCGTGTCTCGTTTCCGGCACCTCTTTGCGGCCCAGCGGCTTCACTCGGATGGGGGACCTCCAGACCAGGCTGTGGATCCGTTCATGAGACTCAGCGCAGGAGCTGGGTCACAGTTCCCGAGCCGGCCGCGCGACCGTGGAGACGGAAGGCGAATGACTGGCCGTCCTCAAGAGCGACGGGCCGTTCGAGCGTGACCGTCACCGCACCCATGTGAAGCGGTTGCAGCGCGTCCGTTTCACGAGGCAGCGTCACCACGCCCCTCGCTGCAGCAGCCTGGATATAGAAGTCGAGGCTCTCCCCGGTGAGCACTTCCGCGCCGCCCTGTTCCTCCGGCAGTAGCGTGATGTCCGCAGCGAAGGCGACATGTGCGCCGATTGAGCCCGGTGCCGCGAGAACCTGCCCCCGCTCCACTGCTCCCGCCATCACACCAGGCAGCAGCAGCCCCACGTTCATGCCCGCATTCGCCTCGTTGACGCGCAGACTGCTCACGTCGATGTCCGTGACATGAGCGAGCGCATCGCCGCCGAAGCCGACGAGCTCCACCGCGTCGCCCTTGCGAACCCGGCCGCGCTCGATCCGGCCCGTCGGCATGACCAGCCTGCCCTGCCTCGGGAAGATGACATCCTCGACAAGCATCAGGAACGGCTTCTCCATGGCACTCACCAATGCTCCCCCGAAGGCCTCGCGTGCTAGCTGCGAACAGGTGTCCGAGACTAACAATGATCATGGGTCGTCCAGCGCATGCTGGACAGATGCCCCCGCCGCGAATACTCGGGCAGGACCTAACTGCATGGCCTGGTGGCCGGGATTCGGATGGGCGTCGGCAGGGGCTGAAGTCTGGTCGGCTCCGCCTGATTCTTGCGGAGGCTTTGGATCTCGTCGTGTTGGGCGGCCAGGCGTGAGAGGGCCAGGGTCTTGAAGGAGGTCAGCTCTGCGATGGTCGTCTCGCGTCTGGCGATGCGCTCCCTCAGAACGGTGTTCTCGCCCTTCAGGCGCGTGATCTGCGTGTCTCGCGGATCTGGGCTGCCATCGGTGGCTTCCAGGGCCTTCAGTCGTCGTTCGAATTCCTCGGCGAGGTGCTGGTAGGGACCCGGTCGCGTTCCCTTGGCGTAGAAGCCGGTGCGTGTCACGCCTGCTTCGGAGGCGAGGGTCTTGATGTCGCACTTTCCGCCCGGTGGGAGCTCGCCTCGTAGGAGCCGGTCCATCGCGGCTCGGATCGCGGCCTCATTGTGTTCGAGTTCGGTGCTGCTGAGGCGTCCCATCTACTGTTTCCTTCCTGTGGCCGCATCGATCTCCTCCAGCACGCGCTCGTCGCGCTCCAACTCATCTTCCAGGCGGGCGCGTTCGATCCTCTGGGTTCGGCCGAGACCGGCGATGAACACCTTCTTTGTTCGCGCGGCCTCGGCCCAGACCGGCCGGTGGCAGGGGTGGTGGGTGGCCTGCGGACAGCGAGCCGAGTCGCAGAGCCCGATCAGCGGCTTGTCTGCCTGCGGGGTGCCGGCGAGCTTCAGGCAGAGTGCCCGGCCCGGGTCGCTGAACCAGCAGTAGTTCGCGGTGCCGAGGTGAAGTGTCTGGGCCCTCTTGGCCAGCAGGTTGCGGACTTCCTGCTCCGCGGCGACGGTCTTGGGTGAGGCAGGTGCCCCGTCGGTGACGCGGCCGTCGATGTGGGCGAAGAGGTCGAGCAGGTCGCGGGCCCCGGGGCCGGCAGGCATGACTCCGGCCTGGTAGTTGCGGAACTCCGCGAGGAGGAGGGAGAGATTGCGCTCCTGCTCGTGTGCGTTGACCTCGGCCACCAGCTTGGCCTGGGCGCCGCCCGGTCGGGCGGCGTATCCCTCCGTTGTGGCCACCGAGATGTGCTTCAGCGCGATCTTGGCAGCGAGCAGGCCGCCGGGGCGGTAGGCCATCTCCACGGCCAGCGTGCGTCTGAGGATACGCATGTTGACCTGGCCCTCCGGGATCAGATCCAGGCCAAGCCGCCGCCCGGCCGGCCCGTTCACCCAGGGCCGCAGGGAGTGCTCGTAGCGGCTGGTGAAGCCGATCCGGCCGAACAGCAGCTGACCGGTCTCAGTGGAGTCCAGCAGCTGCTCTGCCAGCGCAACAGCGCGTTCGACCTGCTCGACGACGACCCATTCGTCCTCAATGCCGCCCAGCGGCTGCCCTTTGACGATCCGGCTAAAGAGCCGGTGCCGGAAGAGACCGGGTGCGACCTCCTGCGGGGGCTGGCGGCAGCCGATCCGCAGTTCCATCAGCTCGCTGGAGCGCATTCCGGATGCCGCGGCGATCACCGCCAGGCATGCGGTCCGTCCGACTTCCACCAAGTCCATGGCTTCCCTGGTGTGCAGCGGAAGGCTCCAGGGCAGTGCTGTCGGCCCGTCGGCGCGGGAGATCTCGGTGGCAGATCGGAGCCAGTACTTCTGGGTTCCGACCTTGTTCACGGCAGCCTCAAGAAGACTTCTCAGGCGATTGTTGTCGACAGAGCGGTGCCGGAAGTCGCCGTAGCCTGCCTCGTTGGCGAGAGCGATGAAGCTGACCTTCAGGAGCGGGTCATTCGGCTCCCAGCCGTCGCTCAGGCGCTGGGTGATCTGGCTGTCGATCACTTCCACCAGCGGTTGCCCGCTGCTGACGTGGTGCTCGATGACTGTAGCCATGGTGGCCGCTGGCGGCCGTCGAAGGGGCCGGGACCCGCGGTCGGCGCGGTGCGACCGAACCTGGCGGTGGAGGCTGATCAGGTGCGGGCCGAGGGTTTCGACGACGAACAGGCTCGCAGCGAGGAAGGGCCGCAGGATCTCGTCGGCCAGGGGCTGGGTCTTGTTGTCGCCTGCGCCCTTCATGCCGACAACCGCTGATGAGGACGCTCCGTTCCAGGGGTGGAATCCCGGCCGGTAGCGGTCGGTCGTGAACAGCTCGGCGTAGGAGGCCAGGTCGAGCACGGCGCATGCGGCATGCCGGCGTTGGGAGTCGCTGGCCGGCCGGACAGCGGTGCCGTTCGGGTCGTAGATGTGGCTGCGGTGGGCGAGGAAACGCTCGCAGTGGCCTTCGTCGACCTGTCCGAGCGTGTTCACGTGGTGCGCGGTCAGCCAGTTCAGCCAGTGGGTCAGCATTTCCAGCTTGCGCACGCATGTTCGTAGCGCGAGTGGGGCCCGATAGGCGTGCGGAAGGACCACGACGGCAGGATGCCTTGGGGCAAGGAATGCGAGCATCAGCTCCTTGGCGACCGGCCGCCAGAGGGAATTTCTGATGAGGGTGAAGTCCCAGTGATATTCGCTGGGCGGGGCCTGGACCGGCAGGTTGGCGATGCCACGCAGGTCCCAGACGTCTTCCTCGAAGCGCGGCGATCGGTGTCCGGGGCGGACCGTGAAGCCGGCTTCCTGGCAGATGTCCGCACCTGCGAACGGCGGCTGCGGGGCGCTGTCGTAGGCGGCATGGGCGGTCATGTGGTGCGTTCCTCCGCTCGTAGTGGTAGCTCGTCGTCGTCATCGCCGACTTCTGTGGCGGCGCGGGCGAGCAGATCGGGATCGAAGCGCTCCAGGATGTGGGGGATGTGCTGGGCATAGGGGCCGAAGACGGCCATGAACTGGTTGGCTGGCAGTTGTCTCCACTGCCGGGCGAAGAAGGCTTTGAGCCGCAGCAGGTTGGCCGCGTGCCGGGGAGCGAACACGGCGAGAGGACAGAGCAGGCAGACCCACGGGCGGGCCGGACAAGGCTTGCCGACCGGGCCGTGCAGGCCCGCGAGCTGGTCCGCGCAGGCGGCCGTAAATACGTCGCGCTCACCGCCGACCAGTTCCCGCAAGGCATCGGCGTCCAGGCCCAGCCGCGCGGAAACCTGCGGGAGGTCGCGGACCGCCGCGGCGATGTCGTCGTCGCCGAGTACGACGGGTGGTTGGGCGCGTCGCAGTAGGTCCGTCTGGGCGTCTTCGATGATCGCTTCGACGGCCCGCCGCTGGACTGCGGTCCCGACTGTCAGGTAGCGGTCTCCCTCGACCTGCGGCGAGTGGTTGGGGTCGATCGTCGCGCGCCCGCTGCCGTACCAAGCCCGCCGATCCCGCCGGACGTGGTAGGTCGTGCGGATGCGCTGCCGGTGCACTGCCAGCAACTGTCCACTGTCGTCGAGGACTTCGTAGCGGCGGATCCAGGCCCGGACCGAGATGTCGGAGATCCGCATGGTCTCCGCGACGACACCGGCGCTGGGACGGTGGCGGATCCACAGACGCTCGCGCGCCGACGGCGGACAGAAGGACCGCAGCAGGGCGGAGTGCTCCAACCAGCGCTCCAGCAGCCTGATCGCGCTCTTCGGCAGGTTCACGCTCTCCTTGGCCGTGCGGCCCTTGACGTAATCGAGCAGGACGGTGCTGTTGCCGGCCCAGTCGATGTCTCCCAACCCGAGTCCGTCGATGCCGTCGGGGACGATGCCGGTGTAGGCGCCGAACAGCAACTGGTAGGCGATCACCACCTCCGGCGTCGGGAACAGCTCGGCGCGAGCCTCGGGCAGGCCGAACCGCGTCCTCGCGGTCTCGGACGGCTGCCCCAGGAGACGACCGACCTGGTCCCTGGCCAGCGGACCGTGATGTGACAGGAGCCGCCGAAGACCGTTGGGCGGCGGGGGCCAGGGACAACCGGGCGGCAGGTCGTCGCATTCCGCTGCTGCTGCCAGCGCTGCCCGGTGCGAGGAAAGAGATCTGCCCACCAGCGTCCGACATGCTGTGACCAACCGGTCCCATTCCGTCTCGCTGTAGGGCCCGCGTTCGACATAATTCCGCGGCCTGGAGCTGCGAATCCGGGGTCTGACCTGGGCGGACGTGCGTGTGTCCGCCTGGAGGGCGTTTCTCTAGG
>NZ_JBICZB010000095.1:0-24863 GCF_043201815.1 Kitasatospora sp. NPDC048296 | reverse complement strand
TCCGGGCGCTTCGTTCTTTCGTGTTTCCAGCTTATCAGATGTTTTCCGCTCCGTTTCCGGGGCTTCGTTCATCCAACTCGCCGGTGTCTTCCGGGGTTTGACGCCCCGTCCGACGTTTCAAACTCTAGCCGATCCCCGCTCCGAAAAGCGAATCGACCGCAATCCGATAAAACGCGCACGCCGAATGAGCACCGAGCCGCACCGCGAGAACGCGAAAACGACCGGCACGAACCGGAAAGGTGTTTCAGAGGATTGGCCACCTCGGGACCGTCCGCGCGGATGCGTGTCCGGTGCTCCCTGCCAGGCAGCTCGAAGAACACTAGACCTCGGGAGTGGCCGAGTCAAGCTCCGCAACCGGATTCTCAGCGTCCTCCTCCGCCGGCAGGTGGAAGGCCAGGACGGCGACGTCGTCGTCGTGCTCCGAGGTCACACCCATCGCCCGGAGAAGACGGGCGCAGATCACCTCGGGGGCGCCGATCGCACCCGTGAGGGTGCGGGCCAGCAGGTCGAGGCCCTGGTCGATGTCCTCGTCCCGGCGCTCGACCAGGCCGTCCGTATAGAGGACGCCGGTCGTGCCGGGCAGCAGGCGGAGGGTGTGGGAGACGTGCAGGCCGTCGCCGGTGCCGAGCGGGGGGCCGTTCTGTTCCTCGCTGCGCAGGATGGTTCCGTCCGGGCAGCGCAGCAGCATCGGGAGGTGGCCGGCCGAGGCGTAGGAGAGGGTGCGGCGCTGTGGGTCCCAGACGGCGTAGGTGCAGGTGGCGATCTGGTTGGCGTCGATCTCCATGGCGAGGCCGTCGAGCAGGCGCATCACCTCGTGCGGGGGCAGGTCGAGGCGGGCGTAGGCGCGGACGGCGGTGCGCAGCTGGCCCATCACGGCGGCCGCCCGCAGGCCGCGGCCCATGACGTCACCGATGACGAGGGCGGTGCGGCCGCCGTCGATGGCGATGACGTCGTACCAGTCGCCGCCGACGGCGGCCTCGGCGCCGCCCGGTTGGTAGGTGGCGGCGACTCGCAGGTCCGCCGGCTGGTCGAGCTTCTGCGGCAGCAGGCTGCGCTGGAGGGTGACGGCGGCCTCGCGCTGGCGGCGTTCGGCTTCGCGCAGGCGGGCGGCGGCGAGGACCTGGTCGGTGACCTCGGCGGCGAAGATGAGGACTCCGGCGGGCGGGCCCTCGGTGGGGGTGTCGCCGGTGTCGCCTGGGCCGAGCGGGACGCAGGAGACGTTGTAGTAGCGGTTGCCGGTGAGGCCGAGAATGCAGCGGGACTTGACGCTGCGGGGACGGCCGCCGCGGATGACCTGGTCCATCAGGGGCAGGACGCCCATGGTGCCGAGTTCGGGGAGGGCCTCGCCGGCGGGAAGGCCGGTGGGGCGGTCGCCGAAGAGTTCACGGTAGGCGCGGTTGGCGTAGCCGAGCTGGTGGAGCGGGCCGTAGGTGACGGCGACCGGGGCGGGGATCCGGTTGAGGACCTCGCGCAGGTTCTGGGGTTTGTGCGGGTCGAGGAGTTCGGCCGTGGTGGCGGGGCTGGTCGGGTCGCGGGGGCTGGGCACGACGATGCCGTCGGTGGAGGGCATGCCCTCGTCGGTGCCGGCCCCGTTGGGTGGGGCGGCACGCCAGGGGGCTCCGGTGAGCCGGGCGCTCCAGCGCATGAGGTTCAAACGACGGCCGCTTCCTCGTTTTCCAGGCATATCATCACTTTTTGTGCGCACGTCAGCACACGGGGTAATGACAAGGTCGGGCTGATCCTGTCAGGCGGAGGGCCGGTTCCGGAAGTCGCGCGCCCGGCGTGGCCGTCGGATCAGTCGTCGCACCGGGGCCGCGAAATCACCCGTCGGGGCAGGAACCCGGCTCATCGAGGCAGCGGGACGGTTCATCGGGGCAGCGGGGCGGTTCATCGGGGCGCTTCCGGCCCTGCGCCGGGCGGTCGGCCGGGCCCGGAGTCGAAACCCTCCTCGAAGGCCGAACGCGGGTACTCCATCGCGCCGAGGGAGACCACCTCTCGGGAGAACACCCCGCCCAGCACCCAGTCCATCAGCACCCGCACCCGGCGCTCGGTGCTCGGCAGCCGGCGCAGGTGCCGGGCCCGGTGCAGCCACCAGGCCCGCCGTCCGGTGAGCCGGCCGCCGCGCCGGGTGTGGGCGACGGCCCGGCCCGGGCCCAGCGAGGTCGAGCAGGCGGCGGGGCCCGGCCAGTACTCGGCGAGGCCCGGTGCGTGCGGTCCGCCGTCCAGGGCCACCGCGATGTTGCGGGCGAGCAACTCGGCCTGGGCGAAGGCGTGCTGGGCGTTGGGCGCGCAGGGGGCGCCGTCCGCGTCGGGGTCGGGTACGGCGGCGCAGTCCCCGGCCGCCCAGACGCCGGGCAGGGCGCGCCCGTCCGGGCCGACGGCCTGCAGGGTGGCCAGGCAGCGGACCCGGCCGAGGGTGTCCAGCGGCAGGTCGGTGTCACGCAGCATCGGCGAAGGCCGGATGCCTGCTGTCCAGACCAGGGTGCGGGCGCCGAAGCGGCTGCCGTCGGAGAGCGCGGCGACCTGGCCGACGGCGGACTCCAGGGTGGTGCGCAGCCGGATGTCGACGCCGCGTTCGCGCAGCTGGCCGAGGGTGTGCTCGGCGAGTTCGGGCGACTCCTCGGCGAGGATCCGGTCGGTCGCCTCGACCAGCACCCAGCGCAGGTCCTCGGCGCGGATGTTGTGGTAGTCCCGTACGGCGGCGCGGGCCATGTCCTCCAGCTCGGCGAGCGCGCCGACGCCCGCGTAGCCGGCGCCGACGAAGACGAAGGTGAGCGCGGACTGGCGCAGCGCCGGGTCGCGGGTGGCGGAGGCGAGGTCGAGCTGTTCCAGCACGTGGTTGCGCAGGCCGACCGCCTCGCCGACGGTGGAGAAGCCGAGCCCGTGCTCGGCCAGCCCGGGTACGGGGGCGGTCCGGGAGACCGAGCCGGGGGCCACCACCAGGACGTCGTAGGGGAGTTCGATCGGCGCGGGGGTCTCGCCGGGGCCCGCGGCGTCGGCCAGGGCGCGGCGGGCGGCGTGTTCGATCCGGGTGATCCGGGCGGTGAGCACCCGGCAGTCCGGTAGGGCCCGGCGCAGCGGGACGACGACGTGCCGCGGGTCGATCGAGCCGGCCGCGACCTCGGCCAGCAGCGGGTGGTACGTGAAGTAGGCCTGGGGCTCGACGACGGTGATCTCGACCTCGCCGCGTCGCAGCCGTTCCCGCAGGCCGCGCTGGAGGTGGAGTGCGGTGGCCGTTCCTGCGCAGCCGCCGCCGGCGATCAGGATCCTGATGGTGCACCTCCTGCCGATGTGACGTTTCGCCCCGGCCACGCAGCCGGGGGCGTCCCCCATCACGCCCCCCTATGAAGGACCGGCCGGGGTGGTCTTGTCCACAGTCCGTACGGGGCGGGTTGCCACGGAAGTGACGGTCGTGGCCGGTTGTGCTTGGCGGGCGACTTTCTGACGCACTTTCGGCCGCGAAGAGCCGTGAACTATGGTCGGATTGTGTGCCGGGGCGGCCGTCGCCATGACAATCGGCGGCGACGCACCGTGGAGCGGCCACTACGGCCAGTTCCAGCGTTGGCGTGAGAACCCGACTGGGGGACAGTCATCCGGGGAAGGTTAGTTCCCGGACAGGGCCCCGGACGGTGCCGACGCGCCGGGCCGGACGTGAGGGCGGCCCGGCGGCACGACCGTGGTCACCGGAACGGGACGGGCGGCACGAACGATGGTTCATCGGGTCATTTCTGACGGGCTGAGCTGCACCGGGGGGTGCAGGGGCGGGCGACGACAGGGTCCGGATTCGGACGCCTGCGGGGGAGAGTTGGGATGATGGAACAGGAGCAGGTATTGGGCCGGCCGGGTGTACCGCACACCGGACAGGGCACGGTGCCGGAACAGCGCGGCCCGGTGGACCTGCCGCCTCCGGGCGGGGTGTCGTACGCGGCCGTCCCGTACCGGGCGGAGCCGCAGCCGGCCGCCGCGCCGGTGCCCGGGGCCCGGCTGCGGGTGGACGCCCGGCGGAACCTGGAGAGCGTGTTGCGGGCGGCCCGGGAGGTGTTCGGCGAGTTCGGCTACGGCGCGCCGATGGAGGAGGTGGCGCGCCGGGCCGGGGTCGGGGTCGGCACGGTCTACCGGCGCTTCCCGAGCAAGGAGGTGCTGGTCCAGCGGATCGCCGCCGAGGAGGTGGCCTGGCTGACCGCGCAGGCCCGGGAGTCGCTGTACGGCGGCGACGGCGCCTGGGAGGCGCTGGCCGGGTACCTGGCCCGGGCGGTGAGCACCGGGGCCGGGCGGCTGCTGCCGCCGGAGGCGTTCCGGTACGCGGAGGAGCTGGGCCGGGTGCCCGAGCAGCGGGTGTCGGAGGTGCCGGCTGCCGTCCGCTTCGACCTGCGCGGCGAGGAGGCGCGCTCCGGTGCGGCGGTCGAGCCATCGGCGGCGGACGCCGATCCCCGGCTGCTGCTGCAACTGCTGGCCGCCCTGGTGGCGCGGGCCGGTGCGGCGGGTGAACTGCGGCCGGGCGTCACGGTGTCGGACGTGGTGCTGGTGCTGACGGCCTCGGTACCGGTGCACGCGGCGCGTCCCTCGGTCTCGGCGCCGACGGCGGCCGGCTTCGCGGCGGTTGCTCCGCAGACGGACGGTCAGCCGGCCTCCGGGCCGTCGGACCGGCTGTTGCAGATCCTGCTGGACGGGCTGCGGGCTCACTGACACCCCTCTCGGCCCGACCCCGATGGACGGTGGCACGGTGGACGCGTCGGACCGGGCACGGTCGACGCGCCCGACGGGTACGGGAGTTGGGCAGCACACCGGCGCGCGGACAGGGCACGCGCGCCGGGTGCGGGCGTCGTGCGACCCGATGCCGCACGCTGGGCGAACACCCCCTCGACGGCCCCTCGGAAGAGTGGGTACCGGCCGGTCCCGCTACCGCCCTTCCCTGCGCTATGCCATCCTTTGCCCGTGGTTGGAGCCAATGTCCCGATGCGCGCCCTTCGCGCGCCGTCGGCGCCGCACGCCGGGGAACCGTGCGCCTACGCACTCCCGTCTGCCCTGCCACACTACGGGGGCTGTCGTGGAATCTGGGGTCCGTTGTGAGCGCCGAGGAACAGAACGACTACGGGTACGGCCTCGACTTCGGGGGCCTCTCCGGTAGTACCGCCGAAGGGTCCGCCGCGGGCCCCGGTGGCGCCGGCCCCACCCAAGTGCCGGGCCCCGCAGCGGGTTCGGGCGCCGGGCACGTCCCCGACCAGGCCGGGATGCCCAGCCGCGAGTCCTTCTCCGCCTCGGCCGCCGCGCTGCCGCCCGGCCGGGTGCCCGGCCAGGCCCCGGCGGGCCTGGGCGGCGTCGCCCCCGAGGCGTTCGTCGGCGACGGCCGCCCGGCCCGTCCGACCGTGCCCGCCCCCGCCGACCCGGTGGACGGCGAGCGCCCACCCTCCGACGCCGAGTTGACCGCCCGGGTACGGGCCGGCGACGACACCGCGTACGAGGAGATCTACCGCCGGCACGTCGACTCGGTGCGTCGCTACGCGCGGACCTGCTGCCGGGACAGCTTCACCGCCGAAGACCTCGCGGGCGAGGTCTTCGCCCGCACCCTGCAGGCGCTCAAGGCCGGCAAAGGCCCGGAGTTCGCCGTCCGCGCCTACCTGCTGACGGCCGTGCGCAACGTCGCCGCCGCCTGGACCCGCAGCGAACGACGTGAACAACTCGTCGACGACTTCAGTGTGTTCGCCCAGAGCTCGGCCGCCGTGGTCGACCTCGACCTGGCCGACCCGGGCGCCGACGCCTGGGCGATGGCGATGGCCGACCAGCGCATGGTCATGCAGGCCTACGCCGAACTCCCCGAGGACGACCGGATGGTGCTCTGGCACACCGAGGTCGAGCGGGAGTCGCCGAAGACCGTCGCGGTGATGCTCGGCAAGACCGCCAACGCCACCGCCGTCCAGGCCCACCGGGCCCGCGACCGGCTGGCCGCCGGCTTCCTGCAGGCGCACGTCTCCGGCAGCCAGCACAGCACCTGCGAGGCGTACGCCAACCGGCTCGGGGCGTACGCGCGCGGCTCGCTGCGCAAGCGGGCCTCGGCGGAGGTCGGGCGCCACCTCAGGGAGTGCGACCGCTGCACGGCGGCCTGCCTGGAACTGACCGAGATCAACACCGGCCTGCGCGCGCTGCTGCCCGGCGGCGTGCTGGTCTGGGTCGGGGTCGGCGGGTTCAGCGCCGCCGCGGCCGCCGTGGGCGGTGCCGCCGCGGTCGGCGGTGCGGCGGCGGCCGGCACGGCGGCGGCCGGCACGGCGGCGGCCTCCGCCGGATCGTCGGGCGGTGCGACGGCGGGTGCGGCCGGCGCCGCGGGTGCCGCGGGTGCTTCCGGCGCCTCCGGTGCTTCCGGAGGGAGTGCGGTGGGTGCCGCGGCCGGCGAAGGCCTGGGCACCGCGGCCAAGGCCGGGATCGCCGCCGCCGTGGCGGTGGCCGCGGCCGCCGTCGCCGCGTACGCGCTGACCGGCTCGCCCGAACCGAGACCCGCGGCGGCCGCTCCCCCGGCCACCTCGGCGCCGGCCGCCCCCGCGCCGGCCGCCCCCACCCCGGAACTGCCCGCGCCCGCGGCACCCGCCTCGACCCCGGCACCGGCGCCCAGCAGTGCCGCCCCGGCCCCGGAGCAACCGGCGCCGCCGAGCCCCGGCGCCAGCCCGAAGCCGACACCGTCGCCCCGGCAGAGCCAGGCCCCGACGGTCACCCCGGCGCCGAAGAGCCAGCCGCCCGCGGCCGGCAGCGCGCCGGTCCCCGAGCCGACCGTCCCGGCACCGGTCGTCCCGACGCCGACCCTGCCGCCGGTGCCGACGCCGGAGGTGCCGGTCGTCCCGACGCCGACCCTGCCGCCGGTGCCGACCCCGACCGTGACCGTGACCGTGACCCCGCCCTCGCCGCCCGCGCTCACCGACTTCTGGGGCGACTCGCTGCCCGTGGTCAAACCGGGCGGCAACCGGGTGCCGCCGGAGGGGCCGAGCATCCGGCAGAAGGGCAGCGACAAGTTCTGGCAGCGCGACGGCGCGTGGATCGGCGGCGAGTACCTGCCGCACGCCATCACCGTGCACGCCCCGGCGACCACGCTGATCGACCTCAACCGCGGCTGCACGTCCTTCGACGCCGTCGCCGGGGTGGACGACGCCACACTCACCCCGGGCGGGGTGGTGTTCTCCGTCCAGGGCGGCGACGGCCGCACCCTGTGGAGCTCCCGCGTGCTCACCGCCGGGGACGACCCGGTGCCGGTGCACGTGCCGCTGGCCGGGCAGAAGTCGATCAAGCTGGTGGTCACGCCGGCGCACGGGATCTGGTCGGCGCTGAACCTCGCGGACTGGGCCGAGGCCCGCTTCAGGTGCTCCTGACACCCCTGGCACGGGCCGAGGCCCGTTCCGGGAGCATCTGACAGCTCCGGGAACGGGCCTCGGGGGGCGTCCTTCCCGGATCGCTCGGATCCCTGAGAACGCTCTGATCGCTCTGACCGCTCTGACCGCTCTGATCGCTCAGATCGCGCAGGAGCCGTCCGCGCAGGCCTCCCCGGCCGGGGCGACCTGCACCGGGGCGGGGCGGTGCTCGCCGATCTCGGCGGCGACCTGCTCCAGCACCTTGCGGAAGGTCTCGGCCTCCTGGCCGCCCTGGACCGCCCACTTGCCCTCGAACACGAAGGTCGGCACGGCGGTGATGCCCAGCTCACGGGCCTCGGCCAGCTGGGCGGTGACCTCGGCGGAGCCCTCGTCGCCCGCCAGGTAGGCGGCCACCCGCTCGCGGTCCAGGCCCGCCGCCACGGCGACGTCCGTCAGCGCGGCGCGGTCGCCGACGTCCACGCCGTCGGTGAAGTGCGCCTTCAGCAGGGCCTCCTTCAGCCGGCCCTGGGCCTCCGCGCCGTACTCGGTCTCGGCGAGGTGCAGCAGGCGGTGGCCCAGGAAGGTGTTGGCGTGCAGGGCGGCGTCGAAGTCGTACGTGATGCCCTCGGCGAGGCCCAGCTCGGCCACCCGCGCGTCCATCGCCACCGACTGCGGGCCGTACCGCTCGGCCAGCCAGGCGCGGTGCGGGCTCGCCGTCTCCGGCGCGTCCGGGACCAGCTGGTACGGGCGGTAGACGACCTCGACGGCCTCCTTGCCCGGGAAGTCCGCCAGGGCCTGCTCGAAACGGCGCTTACCGATGTAGCACCAGGGGCAGGCGATGTCGGACCAGATCTCGACCTTCATTTCAGGGGGCTCCAGAGGACGTCTTGAGTCGGGCGTACAAGATGGATGAACGATGAACCATCTCGGTACATTCCCGGCACCCGGGGTCGTTCCCGCTGGTCAGGCCTCCACGGGCGCCGGGACCACCAGCACCGGGCAGGCCGCGTGGTGCACCGCCGCCGAACTCACCGAGCCGAGCAGCAGCCGGGCGAACCCGCCGTTGCCCCGGGTGCCGAGCACCAGCGTGTGCTGCCGGGTCGACGCCTCCAACAGCACCTCGATCACATTGCCCAGCACCACGTGCAGCGACAGCTCCCCCGTGAACGGTCGCCCCCGCTGCCGCAGCACGGTGTCCACCGCCCGGCGCAGCCCGTCCGCCATGCTCTCGACCAGCGTCTCCACGCTCTCCTGCACCAGCTCCGCCATCCCCGGCGGGTACCCGGCCGGTGCCGGGTTCACCACGGCCAGCACGTACAGCGGCAGCCCGAACAGCTCCGCCTCCGTCATCGCCCGGTCCAGCGCCCACAGCGACCCGTCCGACCCGTCGCACGCCGCCAACACCCCGGGCGGCCGCCCCGTCGGCGGGCGCCCGAGCACCGACAGCACAACGGGAACGTCCTGCCCCGGGCGCACACCGGCCACCGCACACTCCCCTCACCGTGGACTCAAAGCCCCGCCATCATCACCTGCCCCGCGCGGCGGGCGGGGACAGCCGCGCCGGACTGGGCGGGGTGCCCCGGTGGCACCGTGCGCGCTGCGGCGCCCGCGCGCCGGGGCGGGGTCCGGGAGGTGGCCGGCGGGGTCCGGGAGACGGGACGGGGCCCGGGAGGCGGCCGGCGGGCGCGGGCCCCGCCGAAGAGGGGCCCCGGCCGAACCAGCCCTCGGCCCGGGTTGCCGCGGGTCAGGAGGTGAGGGCTGGAGGCTGGGGGTGGGGGAGGCCGGTCCAGCAGGCGCCGTGGCGGCGGGCGCGGAGGCGGCGGAGCCAGAGTTCGGTGGAGACGAGGTCGGCGAGGCCGGCGAGGGCGGCCGCGGAGAGGGTGGTGGCGGAGCGGGCGAGGCCGGCGCGCACGGCGGGGAGGTCGATGAGGCCCGCTTCGGCGAGGAGCGGGGCGTCGAAGAGTTCGGCGAGGCCGTCGGCGGCGAGGCGCAGGCCCGCCCGGGCGGGGGCGGTGCGGTCGGGACGGGGGCCGCGGCCCCAGTCGGGGGGCAGGTCGGTGCGGCCGGCGCCGGTGAGGACGGCGTGCAGGAGGGCGTGCCGGGCGCCGGGTTGGAGGCGGACGTCGTCGGGGAGCAGCCGGGCGGCGCGGACCACCTGGTTGTCGAGGAAGGGCGCGTGCAGCCGCTGGCCGGGCTGTTCGGCGGCATGCACGAGCGTGCGGTAGGAACGTGCCTGCCGGTAGAGGGCGTGCCGGGCACGGTGCGCGCCGGGGTGTTCTTCGGGCGCTGGTTTGCGCGCCGCCAGGCGGAGCCGCAGGGCCACCGAGGAGAGCGCCTCGTCGGAGAGCCAGCGGGCGGCCGGGCCGGGCACGCACCAGGCGAGGTCGACGGCCGAACGGTCGCCCGCCGTGCCGCCGCCGTCCGGGACGTGGCGGGCGGCCAGCTTGGCGGCCGCCTCGTCCAACGCCTCGGCGTAGCGGACCCGGGAGAGTCGGTGGGCGGCCCGGACCACGGTGAGCGGGGTGCGCAGCGCGCCGGCCAGCACGCCCGCGGCGGCCCGGTCGGCGCCGGCCAGCGCGGCGACCGGGGGCAGGAGTTCGCGGGGCCGGCCGGCCCGGATCAGGTCGGCGAGCCGGGCCGGGTGGCCGTCGAGCACCTGGCGGGCGCCGTAGCCGGTGAGGTGGTCGGTGCCGCCCGCGTCGAAGCGGGCCGCCGCGCGGGCGGCACCGATGAGTTCGGGGCCGGGCTCGTCGGTGAGCCGGCCGGACTGCGGGTCGGCGCGCAGCCCGGCGTACGGGAGGGTGTCGGGGCCGGGGTCGAGGACCGTGTGCCGCAGCCTCGGGGTGTCGGGGGCCAGCGCGAGGGTGGCGGGCGGTTCGGTCTCGCCGAGCGTGACGGCGGCCAACTGCTCGGGGGCGGAGGGTTCCTGCGCGGCGGCCCGGGCCCAGGAGCCCTTCACCGCGCCGGTCCTGGCCCCGCCGATCCTGGCCCCGGAGGTCCCGGCCACGGCGGCCACCAATGGGGCGGCGGCCGTGGACGGCACCGGCGGGAGCGGTACGGCGGCGGCGAGCAGGGCGACGGTGGCGGAGGCGGTGCCGTACGAGAGGTCGACGCCGAGCCGGGCGCGCCCGGCGGCCTCGGCGGCCGGCGCGGTGGTGCGGACCCGGGAGCGGACGGATTCCAGCAGGGCGCGGGTGAGTTCGCGGATGGCGGGCGCCTCGTCGCGCGGCTGCTCGGCGCCGGGCGGTTCGTCGTACGCGTCGAGGTACGGGCGGCCGCCGCGGATGGCGAGCACATGGCCGGGCGGCACCCGCTGGACACCCAGGTACGGCGTGCCGGTACCGAGCGCCTCGGGCGATTCCGGGCAGGCGAGGCGGGCGGCGAGGTGGCCGGTGTCCAGCGGGGCGCCGACCAGGTCGGCGAGGGGGAGCGCGGCGGTGGCGTACGCGGTGCCGCCGGCCCAGGGGGTGTGGAAGACGGGCTGGGCGCCGGCCAGGTCGGTGAGCAGCAGGGTGGAGCTGGTGCCGGCCCGCAGCACGACGGTGTAGCTGCCGGGCCAGGCGGTCAGGTGGCGGACGGCGCCGCCGCGGGCGGCGGCCAGGCCGGCGGCGAGTTCGGCGTCGGTGGCGCCGCAGTGGCCGAGGACGGCGAGCCGGCTGGTGGCGGGGGTGTCCTCGCCGGGGTCGGGGGCGTTCGGGCCGGTGCTGACCGCGACGGGGGCGCCGGGGCGGAGGGAGACCAGCCGGATCTCCTCGGGCCGCCAGTCGCCCACGGCCCAGAGCGGGTTGGGGCCGGTCCACAGGGGGCGCGCGGCGATCGGCGCCACCGTGGCGAGGACCTCGTGCGCGGGCGTGCCCGCTCGGGGCGCGCCCGTGCTCCAGCCCGTCAGCCACCGCATCGCGCCTCCACCGGACGAGGACCTGCACTCGCGCGGCGCGTCCGGCGCCGGGCGGGCGGCCGGGTGAGGTGCCGTGGCGGCCGACACGCGCGTCCGGGCGTGCCCTCGGGTCCGGCGCGCCGTCTGGAGACATCGTGCCACCACCGGGCGCCGCCTGAGCCGGTGTTGTCGGTTCCGTTTCCGTTGCGGCGCGCGCTCCGGGGCGGGCTTCGACGCGGAGTTCGACACGGAGTTCGACGCAGGCCGCGACTCGGGCTTCGGCAACGCCTTCGGCGGCGACTTCGGCGAGGTGTGCGGAGAAGACCTGAACGAACGTTCCGGCGGAGTGGATTCGAGCGGGCCGGGCCTCCCCCTCCCCGGCCCGGACCGCCCGGGGCGCCTTTGGCATGGGCATCGCGAGATGGCCGAAAGGCGTCGCCCGGTCCGGGAGGGCATCCGCATGCCCTCCCGGACTCAGCCGCCGCCCGCGGGGATTGAGGCGGCGGTATCCCCCGGCCCGCCGGGTCCTCGACGGCGGGCCGACCCACGACCACCAGCGAATCGCCGCGCAGCCGGTCGGGCCAGGGGGCACGGCCGGGCGCACGTGAACACGGGACCGGAGCACGGCGCTCCGGCGCGCAGCGCGTCCGATCCGCTCCGGGTGGTCCGGACCAACCTCCGCGAGGGCCCGGCGTGGCGCCGCCGGGTGCACGATCCCGCCATCCGGAATGCAGCCTCTTAACCGTCGGAACGCGTCCGACTACTCTAGGTACAGCAGCTACGGCCCGGTGCCGCCCGGGCCCCGCGCACAAGGCCGCAGGAGGTGCCGCCGCCACCATGACCGTCAGCCCACGAGGACCGAACGAACGGCTCGGCACGCTCCTGACCCTCGCCCAGATCAGCAACGCCGGACTCGCCCGCAGGGTCAACGACCTGGGCGCGCAACGCGGGCTGACGCTGCGCTACGACAAGACCTCGGTGGCCCGCTGGGTCAGCAAGGGCATGGTCCCGCAGGGGCCGGTCCCGCACCTGATCGCCACCGCGATCGGCGGCAAGCTCGGCCGGCCCGTCCCACTGGAGGAGATCGGCCTGGGCGACACCGACCCGGCGCCCGAACTCGGCCTGGCCTTCCCGCGCGACGTCGCCGACGCGGTCCGCTCCGCCACCGACCTGTTCCGGGTCGACCTCGACCTGCGCCGGGGGCCCGGCGGGGGCCGCTGGAGCGACAGCCTGACCGGCACCTTCTCGGTCGCCGCGTACGCGACGCCCGTCTCCCGCTGGCTGATCAACCCGGCGGACGGCTCGGTGGCGCGGGAGGTGCCGCGCTCGCCGAGCGAGAGCTCCTCCTACCGGGTCGGCCAGTCGGACGCCGCCAAGCTCCGCGAGGCCGCCCAGGAGGCCCGCCGCTGGGACTCCAAGTACGGTGGCGGGGACTGGCGTTCGTCGATGGTGCCGGAGTGCCTGCGGGTGGAGGCGGCGCCGCTGCTGCTGGCCTCGTACAGCGACGCGGTCGGCCGGGCGCTGTTCGGCGCGACGGCCGAACTGACCAGGCTGGCCGGGTGGATGGCCTTCGACACCGGGCAGCACGAGGCCGCACAGCGCTACTACATCCAGGCCCTGCGACTCGCCCGGGCCGCCGCCGACGTGCCGCTCGGCGGGTACGTGCTCGCCTCGATGAGCCTGCAGGCCGGCTACCGGGGCTTCGCCGAGGAGGCCGTCGACCTCTCCCAGGCCGCGCTGGAGCGCAACCGGGGCCTGGCCACCGCCCGGACCATGAGCTTCTTCCACCTGGTGGAGGCAAGGGCCCAGGCCAAGGCCCGCAATGCGGCGGCGTGTGCGACGGCGCTCGGCGCCGCGGAGAGCGCACTCGAACGAGCGCGCGCCGGGGACCCCGATCCGGCGTGGATCGACTTCTACGCCTACGACCGGCTCGCCGCCGACGCCGCCGAGTGCTTCCGCGACCTCGGCGTGCCCTCCAAGGTCCGGCAGTTCACCCGCGAGGCGCTGGCCAAGCCCACCGAGGGCTTCGTCCGCTCGCACGGCCTGCGGCTGGTGGTCTCGGCGATGGCCGAGGCGGAGGCGGGCAACCTGGACGCCGCGGTCGCCGCCGGCGAGCGCGCCGTCGAGGTGGCCGGCCGGATCTCCTCGCAGCGCAGCCGGGAGTACGTGGTGGAGATGCTGCGTCGACTGGAGCCCTTCCAGGGTGAACGCCGGGTGCGGGAGTTGACGGAGCGGGCGCGGGCGGTGATCGTCGCTCCGGCGTGAGCGGCGCGAAGTCGGCGGTAAATCAGATGCACCTGCGGGAGAGGCCTCGCTAAGGTCTCTCTCGTCCAGGTGCGCAGGCAGAGGTTACTTCCACTGTTAATGGGCGGGTCGCGGGTTCGAGTCCCGTCATCGGCTTCGGGCCGGTGTAGCTCAGTTGGTAGAGCAGCTAAATGTCACCTCAGCCGACCTCGAACTCTGGACACCTATACGTGAATAGAATTCCGCACCTCCCGGTGCGACGGCAGCGGTTACTTCTGGTAGGCGCCGGTATTCCGGTGCAGCGGTTCGAGCCCGCGAAACACCGCCGCCAACCTGATCTCGGGAGGCATCGCGCTTCGGAGTGCCCGGTGCGCAGGCGGGGGTTACTTCGGATCTTGCGGTTCCGGGTTCAAGTCCCGGGCGTGCCGTGCGTGAGTGCGGCCGCTAGCTCAATTCGGTAGAGCACAAGGCATATACCTCCGCCGACGTCGGCCGTCCAACGGCTGACATGATCTCGGGCACCCCTCACCGCATCATGCCTCCCTCCCGTCGACACCACCGACAGACCGAGGGGGGCTGTTGCATGTCCAGGTTCAACATCCGTAAGGCCAAGGCGGGTCCGAGCTCGCCGGTGACCACGACCGGGCAGCGCGGACGCACCCACGAGGGCGGCGTCAGCTACGTCCGGGACCGCAAGTCCGATCTCTTCCTCCTGTCGATCGCCAACATGGTCGGCCAGGACACCTTCTACGAGCGCGGCGGCGCCCGCGACGACCGCTACACCGCGCTGGTGCGCGAACTCGCCGTCGCCGACCCGGAGTGGACCCTCGGGCTGCTGCGCTGGCTGCGGTACGGGGCGCAGATGCGCACCGCCGCGCTGGTCGGCGCCGCCGAGTTCACCCGGGCCCGGTTGGACGCGGGCGCCCACGGCCACTCCCGGCAGGCCGTCGACGCCGTGCTGCGGCGCGCCGACGAGCCCGGCGAGCTGCTCGCGTACTGGACCTCGCGCTACGGCCGGGCGCTGCCCAAGCCGCTCAAGCGCGGCGTCGCGGACGCGGTGCGGCGGCTGTACGACGCACGCTCGCTGCTCAAGTACGACACCGCGGCCAAGGGGTACCGCTTCGGCGACGTCCTGGAGTTGACCCACCCGACGCCGGACCCGGACAAGCCCTGGCAGGGCGCACTGTTCGGCTACGCGCTGGACCGCCGGCACCGGCCGGAGGAGGCTCTCCCGCCCGCGGTTGTCCCGCTGCTGACCGCCAACCGCGAGCTGCTCGCGCTGCCGGTCGAGGAGCGCCGGGCGACCGTGACCGCCGAGGACGGCGCCGAGCGGCTGGCCGCCGCCGGGCTGACCTGGGAGGCGCTGGCCGGTTGGCTGCAGGGCCCGCTGGACGCCGCGGCCTGGGAGGCGATCATCCCCTCCATGGGCCCGATGGCGCTGGTGCGGAACCTGCGCAACTTCGACAAGGCCGGGGTGTCGGACGCGGTCGCGGCCGGGGTGGCCCGGCGGATCTCCGATCCGGGCGAGGTGCGGCGCTCGCGCCAGTTCCCGTTCCGCTACCTGGCCGCCCACCGGCACGCGCCCTCGCTGCGGTGGGGGCACGCGCTGGAGACGGCACTCGGCCACTCGCTCGCCAACGTGCCCGAGCTGCCCGGTCGCACGCTGATCCTGGTCGACCGCTCCGGCTCGATGTTCGACCGGCCCAGCGCCCAGACCCAGCTCAACCGGGCGGACTCGGCGGCGATCTTCGGCACCGCGCTGAAGGTCCGGGCGGCCGAGGCCGACCTGGTCGAGTTCGGCACCACCAGCCGGGTGATCGAGGTCGGCCGCGGCGAGGCGGTCCTGCGCGTGCTGGATCGTTTCAGCAGCCTCGGCGGCACCAACACCGCCCAGGCCGTCCGCAGCCACTACCGGGGCCACGACCGGGTGGTCGTCATCACCGACGAGCAGACCGGCTTCGGCTACCGGGGCAGCGATCCGCTCTCCGCGATCCCGGCCGACGTCCCGGTCTACACCTGGAACCTGGCGGGCTACGCCCAGGGCCACGGCCCCAGCGGCGGCGCCAACCGGCACACCTTCGGCGGCCTGAGCGACGCGGCCTTCCGGCTGATCCCGCTGCTGGAGGCGGGGACGAACGCCGGGTGGCCCTGGGAGGCGTAGCCGACGGGGGACGGCGGTGACGCGCGGGGCCGGGGGCCGGCGCGGCACGCCGAGGCACGGCCGGGGGGACGGTGTGACGCGCGAGGTCGGGGGACCGAGCGCGGCACACCGCGGCCGGACGAGAAGAGGGGGGAAGCGGCGGCGCGCGGGGTCGGGGGACCCGGCGCGCCGCACCGCGGCCGGCGGGGAGACCGACCGCACGCTGCGGCGGCGGGCCCGGCAGGGCCACCGTCGCAGCGGCAGAGCCACCGGGGGGGAGGCTCCGCCACACCCGGGGTGGGCGGCGACACACTGCCGCCCACCCCGGCGTGCCAGCACGTGAACGGGCGGGGGGACCAAGCAGCCGCGCGGCGGAGCCTTCACGGGCCGACCGGCGTGCGGGGAAGCGGCTCCGCCCGACGGCACGACGCACTCTCGACCCCCACCCGTCCCCGTGGCAGCATCGGCGGCAGACGGGGGCCGGACGGCAGACAGGAGCGCGAAGTGGCGGGCGAGTTCGATGTCGTGGTCGTGGGTGGCGGGATCGTCGGGCTGGCCACGGCCCATGCGCTGACCCTGGCCGACCCCGGTCTGCGGATCGCCGTACTGGAGAAGGAGCCCGGCTTCGCGGCCCATCAGACCGGGCGCAACAGCGGGGTGATCCACAGCGGCGTCTACTACCGCCCCGGTTCGTACAAGGCCCGGTTCGCCGTCGCGGGCGCCGCCGAGCTGGTGGCGTTCTGCCGCGAGCACGGCATCCCGTACGAGGTGACCGGCAAGCTGATCGTGGCCACCGACGCCGCCGAGCTGCCCCGGCTGTCCGCGCTGGCCGAGCGGGGGCGGGCGAACGGCATCCCGGTGACCGAGCTGGACCGGGCCGGGATCGCCCGGCACGAACCGGAGGTCAGCGGCCTGGCCGGACTGCACGTCGGGACGACCGGCATCTGCGACTTCCCGGCCGTCGCGACGACGTACGCCCGGCTGGCCCGGGAGGCGGGCGCCGAGCTGCGGCCCGGCACCGAGGTGCGGACGGTGGCCAGGCGGAGGGACGGCGTGACGGTCGGCACCGCCGCCGGGGAGCTGCGCGCCCGGGTACTGGTGAACTGCGCCGGGCTGCACAGCGACCGGATCGCCCGGCTGGCCGGGGACGACCCCGGCGTGCGGATCGTGCCGTTCCGCGGCGAGTACTACGAACTGACCGAGAAGCGGCGGGACTTGGTGCGCGGCCTGGTCTACCCGGTACCCGACCCGGCCTTCCCCTTCCTCGGTGTGCACCTCACCCGGGGCGTCCACGGGGACGTCCACGTCGGCCCGAACGCGGTGCCCGCGCTGGCCCGCGAGGGCTACGACTGGCGCACCGTCCACCCGCGCGACCTGGCCGACACCCTCGCCTTCCCCGGCACCTGGCGGATCCTGCGCCGGCACTGGCGCTACGAGGTCGGCGAGCTGCACCGCTCGCTGTCCAAGCGGGCGTTCACCACCGCCGTCCAGCGCCTGCTGCCCGCCGTGACCGGCGCCGACCTGGTGCCGACCACCGCCGGGGTACGGGCCCAGGCGGTGGCCCGGGACGGCTCGCTGCTGGACGACTTCGCCTTCGCCGGCTTCGACCCGGAGGACCCGCGCTCCCCGCGCCGTACCGTCCACGTGCTGAACGCCCCCTCCCCCGCCGCGACGGCCTCGCTGCCGATCGGCCGCGAGGTGGCCCGCCGGGCGCTGGCCGCGCTGGAGGCGGGCGGCTGAGCCGCTCCCGGCCGGACCGGGCGGCTGGAAGCCGCGGACGAGCCGCCCGGCCGCAGCCCGGATGAGCCCCGTCACACACCCCGACGGGTGCCCCGCACGGCCCCGTAGACTCGGGTGATTGTGACTGCCACCGCCCCGATCCCCCAGCAATCGCCGTCCGCCCGGATGTCCGCCGCGCCGGCCGCCTACCCCGCGCCGATGTACCCGCACAAGGCCACCGAGGCCCAGCACCGCGAGCGGCGCATCCGCAGCTTCCAGCCGCGCCGGGGCCGGATGACCAACGCCCAGGCGGGCGCCCTGGACCGCAGCTGGGAGGCGTACGGCATCCCGATCGACGGCAGTCCGCTGGACCTGCGGGAGTTGTTCGGCGGTCTGCCGGTCACCCTGGAGATCGGCTTCGGCATGGGCGAGACCACCGCCGCGATGGCCGCCGCCGACCCGTCGACGGGCATCCTCGCCGCCGACGTGCACACCCCGGGCCACGGCAACCTGCTCGGTCTGCTGGAGCGCGACGGTTCGCAGAACGTCCGGCTGGCCGCCGGTGACGCCGTCATCCTGCTGCGCGACATGCTGCCGGACGCCTCGCTGGCCGGGCTGCGGGTCTACTTCGCCGACCCGTGGCCCAAGCCCAAGCACCACAAGCGCCGGCTGATCCAGCCGTCCTTCCTCGACCTCGTGCTGCCCCGGCTCGCCCCCGGCGCCCTGGTGCACTGCGCGACCGACTGGGAGCCGTACGCGGAGCAGATGCTCACCGTGCTGGCCGCCTCGCCGGAGCTGGAGAACCTGCACCCGGAGGGTGACGGCACCGGCTGGCTGGAGCCCGCGGACCACCCGGACGGCAGCATCCCCGGCTACGCACCGCGTCCGGCCTGGCGACCCGTCACCAAGTTCGAACGCGCCGGGATCGCCAAGGGCCACGTGGTCCACGACCTGCTGTTCCGCCGCCGCTGAGCCCCCGGCCGCCGTTCGAACAGGCGGCGGCCGACTGAGTGGACCGTCGCGCGACCGGCGGACGGTTCGTCCCGAGTCCTCCCGACGGGCGGCCGCCGTGGCCTACCCTGTGCCGCATGGGCAGCCCGTCCGGCGGCGGGTTCCGGACGCCCGGCCGCGCCGCCGCCGACGTACCGGGGACGGCCCCGCGCACCGGCGGCACCCGGACCATCCCGGGGCCCCGGGGGCGCCGGGCCCACTGGCTGCTGCCCCGGCCGGGCGGCGCGTTACCGCCGGCCGGCTCCGTCTCTCCTGTCTCTCCCGCCGTGACGAGCGCGTCCGCGCCGCCGCCGGGTCGCGGCCGCTCGATGGCGCTCTCCTCGGTCACCGCGACCGCCGTGCTGATCCTGATCGGCTGCGGGGTGCTGATCCTGCACCTGGTGCAGCGGCAGACCGGCACGGTCGGGCTGCTGGTCGGCCTGGGCCTGGCGATGGTGCCGCTGCCCTTCGTGCTCGGCGGCCTGGCCTGGCTCAACCTCACCGCCCGGGTGCCGCTGCGGCACACCGTGTTCTGCCTCGGCTGGGGCGCCTGCGCGGCCACCACGGTCGCGATCCTGGCCAACAACTGGACCGCCGACTACCTGACCGCGCATCCGGGCCGGCTCGGTGAGCTGCTCGGCGCCGGGATCGCCACCCCGCTGATCGAGGAGAGCGCCAAGGCCACCGCCCTGGTGGTGCTGCTCCTGCCGCTCGGCCAACGGCTGCGCTGCCACGGCCGCCGCACCGGGCGCCCCTGCGCACCGTTGCTGCAACGGTCGCCCGCGTCTCGGCGCCCCCACCCGTACGAGCGCCGCCCGGCCGGACCGCACGCCCGGGGCCGGCTGCGGCTGCGCCCCTACCTGCGGCCGCTGCCGTACCTGTGCCCGGCCCCGCTCGCCGGCGGCACCCCGCACCGCCGCTCCCGGCCGCGCACCCTGGCCGCCGGTGTGGTGCTCGGCGGGATGACGGCCTGCGGCTTCGCCTTCGTCGAGAACGTCCTCTACCTGGGCCGGGCCTTCGCCACCGACCAGCGGAACCGGCTGGACAACATCGGCCTGGGCGACCGGCCCAGCCTGCGGGACTTCGACAGCACCGTGCAGACCTTCGTGCTGCGCGCCCTGCTCTCCCCCTTCGCCCACCCACTGTTCACCGCGCTCACCGGGATCGGCCTGGCTGTCGCCCTGACCACCGGGCGGCGCTGGCTGGCCCGGCTGGCCGCGCCGGCCGGGCTGCTGCTGGCGATGGTGCTGCACGGCGCCTGGAACGCCGCGGCCGACCTGGGGACGGACGGGTTCCTGGTGGTCTACGGGGTGCTGATGGTGCCCTGCTTCGCGGCGCTGGTCTGCTTCGCGGCCTGGGCGAGATCCCGGGCGGCCCGGCATGGCTCGCGGCGCGGGCGGCGGGTGGCCGGGGCGGCCTGAGAGCCCTGCTCGGCGCCACCGGCGGAGGCGCCCGAAGAACCGATTTCCCATCTCGGCGACTTCCACGTATTGTTGTGTTCACCGACGCGGGGTGGAGCAGCTCGGTAGCTCGCTGGGCTCATAACCCAGAGGTCGCAGGTTCAAATCCTGTCCCCGCTACTCAGTAGCAGAAAGGCCCGGAGGATTCTTCCTCCGGGCCTTTCGCGTTCCCGGGTACGGGCAGAGCACGTTCCTGCCACGAACCTGTAACAGGGGCCGGATCCAAGATCTGCTGTCCGAGGCCTCCCCCATACTGCTGAGGAAAAATTCATCCAGTTGGGGGCGGCAGGGCCGTGCCCCGGGACAGGAACCACCTCATGCTGTCGAAGCGCCTGGTCAGCACCGCCGCGATCTGCCTTCTGCTCGGAGCGGGCACCGCCGCCTGCGGCGACAACAAGGACAAGTCCGCGGACAAGGCCGCCGCGCCCGCGACCGCCGCCGCGACCACCGCCGCCGCGACTCCGACCGCTACGCCGACGCCGACGCCGACGCCGACCGTCCCGACGCTGGACACCGACAAGCTGACCGCGCAGGAGATCGAGAAGCAGGCCAAGGACGCGCTGGCCGCCACCACCGCCCTCAGGATGTCCGGCACCATTGCCGACCAGGACGGCAACATGGACATGGACCTGGCCATGGACAACAAGGGCCAGTGCAAGGGCACCATGTCCCTGCCGGGCATGGGCAAGATCGAGATCATCAACGACGGCAAGGCCTCCTACATCAAGGGGGACAGCGCCTTCTGGACGGCCGTCGGCGGCAAGGACGGCGGCAAGGCCGCCGAGCTCTTCAAGGGTCGTTACCTGACCGGGTTCGACAGCGACCCGAAGATGAAGATGATGACCAGCTTCTGCAACCTCACCGACTTCAGCAAGCAGATCGCCGACGGCAAGACCAAGAAGGCCGAGAAGGGCACTCCGGGCAACATCAACGGCCTGAAGACCTTCAGCCTCAAGGTCACCGACGACTCGGGCGAGCTGTCGACGCTCCACATCGCCACCGAGGGCAAGCCCTACCCGGTCCAGATCGAGACGGACTCGGCCAAGGACGGCAAGACCACGATCAACCTCACCGACTTCGACAAGCCACTGACCGTCCAGGCCCCGCCGGCCGACAACACGATCGACTTCTCGAAGTTCAAGGACCAGATCAAGACCGCCTGAGCGACGGCCGCGAATAATCCGTTGCCCTCCCGACAGTGGCCTGCCTATGGTGGGCCCACACTGAAAGGAGGTGATCCTGAATTGAGTACGAACGCAACTGCGCACGTGAGCGCGTCTGACTCTCTCGGGCGCGCCTCCGCCAAGGTTACGGCCTAGCCGCAGCCTGGCGGACGGGAACGCGCAGAAGTTGTTGAGCCCCCGGGACACCCTCAAAGCGAGGACCCGGGGGTTCGGCATGTCTGGGGACAGTGGTGCCCCGCCCATGCGCCGGGGGTACGCACGGCCGGGGCCGGTTGGGTCATGCGGGTGTGGACTGTCCGCCGCTGTGCCCGTCGTTCGGCCGGTGTTTCCGTGGCCGGTAGGGACGGCCCTTCGGCGTGTACCGGTACGGGTCCGGTTGATCCGGGTAGACGGTCACCCACTGGTCGCACCGGAAGCAGAAACCTTCGCCGGCTTCCGGGTCGAACGCGATGGGCTGATCACACAGCGGACAGTCCACGGCTCTCCTACGCGCTCAGGTCGAACTCCCCGGCCCTCACGGCGGCCGTGAACGCCGCCCAGGACTCCGGGCTCATGGTGACGATCTCATCCGGCCGCTCGCTGTCGCGCACGGCGACCACGCCGGAGACGTTCACCGCCACCTGCGGGCACGCCTTCCGCACCGTGTTCTGGCAGGCCGCCACGGTGACGAACTCGAACTCGGAACGCTTGCTCATTGCCGATCCCTCCTCTGACTTGCCGGCGCGAGGAACTTCCGCGCGCCGTCGTGCACTTGCGGGACCCGCCCTGCCGGATTCGTTGCCACGCCACGTGGCCGGGGCGGGGGCCTGTGGGGCCGCTAGGCGGCCGTCTGCGGGTTCTCCGGCGCTGCGGGGCCCGCTTTCCCGATCGAGGTGCCGTAGGCCGTCTCCGGGGCCTTCTCGTACCCGCTGTGGGCGGGCAGGTAGGCCTCACGGGGCGGGTGCCCGTCCCCGTGCGAGTCGTACATGCCGGACTGTGCGCGGTTGGGGTTAAACGGCATCGCGCCGCCTCCTATCTAGCGGCGGGCGGACGGGTGCCGCCCCTTGTTCGGCGGGCGGCTGGAGTAGTACCGGCGGAGTGGTCGCCTATGCGGCGGCCACCACCAGGGGCGCATCAAATCCCCCAGCGCGAACGGGCGTTGGCCTTCCGGGTGTCCTGCCTCAGGCGAGCCATCGTGGGCGAGTCAGGAACGGGCCCCAAAGACGGCGCAGAGGCCTCTTCAGCGTCGCCCTCGTCGCGCTGGTCGTCGTATGGCACCGGGCCGCCGGGAAAGGGCGTCCAGCTAGCGGACAAGCGCTTCGGCCTACTCATTCGAGCTCCTTGCGCACCACGTGCACGCCGTCCCCGGAGATCGCGGGGGCCCGGAATCTGGCCAGCACCTGGGCCGTCAAGCTGCGCGACTCGTCGTCCATCACGTACCCGCATGCGCGGGCGTGCAGGTGGAGTTCCTCAATCCACCGTTGCGCCCCGTGCAGGCTCAGGGTGCCCAGAAACAGCCGGGCGCCGTGTCCCGCGTCGATGACCCCGTAGGCCGCACTCAGACTCGGGGGGACGGGCATGCGGGCGGTTCTGAGCGCCTCTTCGAGGGCGTCCGCCGCTTCTTCGGACTGTCGGCGGTGGAGCAGGATTTCGTCACGCGTCGGCGACTCTTCAGGCAGAGACACGGGCCACCGCCTCACAGGTGAGTCGGTGCTTCCACCGGAGAAGTCGGATATCCCGCAGGACCGTCGCGTCTGGGAGTTCGGGCGACTCCTCAAACACGCGGTCGATCTTGTCGAACGACCGGCACACAGCGCAGCGCGGGAGGGTCTCAGGCGCCGACACGACGAACCCCCGTGCCGTTCTGCTGGTGGTACTCCCACATCAGCGGCGCGAACTTGAACGGGTCCGGAGGCTTGCGGGCGGCGTCGTCCTGGCTCTGCCGGTAGTCGGCGGCACAGGCGGCGATCAGGGCCGCACTGGCGCGCTTGCTGGGGGGCCGCTGGGGGGTCGGTCTGGGCATAGACGCCGCTCCTCTCCGTGCTGGGTTCGTAACTAGGATCGACACCAAGAGGGCCAAAGACCAGTGCTCCAACCCGTAGTAGATCGGCAGGTAAAAATCTCCGATGGCCACGTTGACGACCGAACCTGACCCCACGTCATCCCCGGTCGCGCGCTTCGGTGCAGAACTCCGCAGGTTACGACGGCTGCGCGGCTGGACGCAGGAGAAGCTTGGCGGGCTCCTGGGGTACTCAGACACGTGGATCTCTTTGATCGAACGAGGGAAGGAGACTCCAACTTCCAAGCTGGCACTAAAAGCCGATGAAGTGTTCGAGACAGGCGGGCTGTTCGTCGAGTTGCTCCGACGCATCACCGGCGCCGCCCTACTGGAGGGGTTCGAGGAGTTCGCCGACTGCGAAGCCCGCTGCCGGAAGCTTCAGTCCTTTCAGACAAGCGTGATCCCGGGACTGTTCCAGACCCCCGAGTACGCGGCAGCCCTGGCAGCCGCAGCCGTTCGACGCGGCAGCATCACCCAGGGCCAGGCGGACGAGCGTGTTGCCTTTCTGGCCGCGCGGCAGCACCGGGTACTTGAGCGCCCGAATCCGCCGATCATCCACACGGTCATGGATGAGAGCTGTGTGACCCGGCTCGTTGGCGGACCCTCGGTGATGAGGCGGCAGCTGGACCACGTGACCACGTTGGCCGAGCGCCCGAACATCACCATCCAAGTTGCACCGTTGAGCCTTGGCGAGCTGGTGCCCTTCACCTTCCCTGTTGTGCTGCTGACACTCCCAGACCGGTCCTTGGTCGGCTACAACGAGACCCACTCGCGCGGCTACTTGGAGCGGAGCTCAACCACCTGTGCGGCGTGGGAGAGAGACTACGATCAGCTACAGGTGGAGTCGCTATCGACGGTGGCTTCGCTCGCCATGATCAGCACTGTCCGAAAGGGACTTCAATGAGCATCGACCTTACCGGCGCCGGGTGGGTGAAGTCGTCCTACAGTCAGAGTGGCGGGGAGTGCGTTGAGTGGGCACCGAGCGAAATTGGGCGTCTGGGCGCAGTCCCCGTCCGTGACTCGAAGGACCCCCACGGCCCCGCCCTGGCCTTCTCCCTCGCAGGCTTCGCCGCCTTCCTCGCAGGTGTGAAGGCTGGTGAGTTCGGCGACGTGTGACGCCCGAACCACCCCCGAAACGCAGAGAGCCCCCGCGCCGACCACGCCCAACAGGGCACGACGGTACGGGGGCTTCGTGCTGCGTGGCCACACGCTAAGTCGAGTTGAGAACACGCGCCGCCCACGCCCCGAACAGGGACAGCGGACGGCGCCAGGGACATCAGCCGACCAGCAGCGCTGCGCCCCACACCGGCAGCCAGTCAGCCGGGGCTACTCCCGGCTCTGCCGACGCGCCAGCATCTCCTCAAACGCGTTCTTCGCCTTGACCTCGGCCACCCCCAGACGGGTCCGGTCAGCCGGCGTGAACCCGAGCGACGCCAGCAAGGAGAACAGTTGCTTCTCAAGCGTGCTGAGCATCCCGACAAGCGGATTCGCGTAGGCGTAGTCCTTTTCGGTCACGAGCACCGGGCCGGTTTCCGCCAGCTTCGCCACCCAGTCGGCGCGCCGATCGATCAGCTCAGCGGCCAGCAGAAGCGTCGGAGCGTCCGAGTCGGCGAGCCATGAGGCGCTTGCTGTGGCAGCGCCCCAGAAGCGTCGTCCAGCTGCTCCTAGGTGGCAGGGTGCGTTGGCGCCGACAGCGGAGACCGCCGCAACGTCGGCCAATGCGGGTAGCGCGCGCTTGCCGGGGTTTCCCAGCTTGCGCTTGCGCTCATTCGGCATCGGTGGCGGTCTGAAGTTGCCCCGGTTTGATGGACAACCTTCCGCTTTGGGACACTGGGTCCCGCAAGGAGGAGTTCATCGTGCCAAGGACGCGTCCGGCCTAC
>NZ_JBICZB010000094.1:17378-25059 GCF_043201815.1 Kitasatospora sp. NPDC048296 | reverse complement strand
CTACCTCACGCCACTCGAGATTCGGCGGCGGCACCGGCAAGGTCACACCCTCGCGGCGTAGACAGAGAGTGTCCAACCGCAGGGTGGAACTTCAGTAGGCTCCGACCAGCTGCTTGAAGTCGGAGGGAAGTTCCACGCCGAGTGCTACCTCCACCTCGGTCCAGTCTCCACGCGCCCACAGTGGTTGTGACGGCGGAGGGATGAGGCGAGTGAGGTCGTCGAACGCAGTCATAGGGTTGAGCTTAGGGGTGGTCGTCGCGAGTGACGCTGTCGCGCTCGCCTCGGACGCGAGTCGTGATCAATCCGCGGGTTCGGCCTCCCCCGGATGCCTGATCCGGTAGATCGTCTCTGAGTGCCGGAGCGCCCGTCGTCACCTGGCGCAGAACGGGAGAAGCCGTCGTGTGCAACAAGCTCACAGCACAACTCCTAGACAGCGTCGTCGCCCTCCTGTCCCCGGCAGATCGCAGCGCCTTCGAGGTGCTCCTACAGCGAGCTTCCGGACAGCAGCCGGGTCCACCAGCGACCACGAGGGGAACGGCCAGGAACCAACTGTCCTTGGTCTCCCATCAGTTCATTCCGATACCGCTGGGCGCGCCTCGGTGGACGGACTCTTCACGGCCGGGCGCACCTGCCCGGCCGGTCCGGCAGGTGTGGAACGGCGGGTTCACCTGCTTGCCCGCCCCACTGACCGGCGGGCCCGGCTGCACGTCTGCAGGTTCGGAATTGGCGTGCTCCGCATCGAGCAGCACCTACAACCTGCCTCTGCGACAGAACTCGCGGTCTGGCGGTACCGCTCCTGCCCGGAGAACCGCACCTGGGGTCGGACGGCGGTGTCGGCCAGGCGGCGGTGGGCAATGTCGGTGCTCTGGCGGGCCCGGTGGGCGGCCTCGGCGGCGCGGTCGGCGATGTTGCGGCGGTGGCGTGCTGCGCGCAGCGCGCGCTGGAGGACGCTCGCACCTCACGGCGCCGGAACACGGCATCGCGCACCGGCGGCACGAACCTCACGCGGTCGCCCGACCGGAGGTGCGGCCAGCCTGTCGCGACCCCGGCCGGATGCTCGGCTCGGTGCTGACGAACGCGGACCCCGGGCTGACCGTCGCCACGCTTCGGCCTGATGGAACTCCTCTCCGCCATCACGCGAACTCGACTGTCATGGACGATTCAAAGCCCTCATGAGACCTTCAGGCGTCGGGCCGTACGCTCCGCCCGCCATGCTGTCAAGAGTTGGCCAAGGAGCACCAATGCATGCATCAAGGCGGACCTTGAGCGATCCGCTGGCCCTCACGCTGGCGCTGTCGCTGGCCGCGAATCAACCACGCCGCCGCCGTCGTCAGCGACGGCGGCAAGATGGAGCTGCGCCAGCACGGCATGGTCGACCAGACCGCGCTGTACGACGCGCTGGCACGCCGGTCGAGCGGTTCTGGATCGTCCGCCCGCCGGGCACCTCCTGATGGCCCGCCGCTGGAAGGCGGCGACCGCCGCCGCCCTTGTGGCCGCCGTCGCCGCGTCCGGGGCCACCTTGTGGTGGCTCTCCGCCGACGACGCGGATTTGCGGTACGCCGACGACTACGCGGCCCACCAGCCGCTCCGAGTGGTCGGCTACCCATCCACTGGAAGCCTGCGCCTGACCCAGGAGGTCGTGTGGCGGCTCGCCGACGGCTCCCGGGGCAAGCTGGCGTCCATGGCCACCTCCGACGGGTCGGCAACCGAGGCGAACGCCACGGCGGCCAACTGGGTCCACAGCTTCCAGCAGGGGGCGACGGGACCGGTGACTGCGGAGTTCCACGGTGAGGCCTCGGAGCGGCAGACCGTCGTGCTGTACTTCGAACGCACCCGGCAGGTCAAGCAGATCAACCTGCGTCTGGACGGCAACGGCGGCGAGGACGGCTGGAAGGTCCGGATGCGGGAGACCGACCCGCAGGAGGCCGCCTCCCCACCCACCTGGGCCCCGGCAACCCCCGGCGGAACCCTCCCCCCGGCCGGGCCGTGACCGCGCTCGCCCCGTGAAGAGAGAACGGGCGGACGCTCCCCGGAGGAGTGTCCGCCCGTTCGGCGTTTCGACAGCTGCGCGAGGGTCTGTACCGGAACCCGGCTCTGCCTCGTAATCGGCAGTAGCGCTGCGCAGTGATCACTGGAGGAGCCGGCCTGTTTCGCGAGCGCTTCGGCCCCGGCCTGTTCATCGGTCTCAACACCACGGCAGCGGAGCACTCCGTACCGGCGCTGCTCGACCGGGCGGACGGCAATCCCCGTCGCGCCGCTGCGCTGGTCGCCTCCGAGACACCGACGGGTCCCACAGGCGGAAGCCCGGGCTGGTCGCCGACTTACTGACGAACACACCCGTACGCGAGGAAGGAGACAGCCCGTGAAGGACCCGCAGGTCCACCTGCTCCGGCACATGGCCTTCCCCCGCGCGGGGGAAGGCCAGATGATCCATGGGATGGATGTGATCAGCGTAGGTGACAGGGAGCAGAGGTTTAACGCGCCGACTTGAGTGACAGGGACTGATCAACCAACGAACACTCACATGAAAGGCTAAGTAGCAGGAATGGGAATCTCGATAAAGCACGTCGCCGCCGCAGCCCTGACGGTAGCGCTCACCACTGGCCTTGCCGCTCCCGCGGTGGCGACGCCGGTCCGAGCCACCTCCGCTCCCGTTGCGGCACCGGCCGCCGCCCACGCGGCGAGCAGCAGCGCAGTCACCGAGGAGCAGTGGCTCGACGACGTCAGCGCGGCCGTCGCGCCGGCCCGCGCGTACGTCGAGCAGCGTGTGGCCGACTCATCGGACCCGAACCCCGCCATCGTCTTCGACATCGACAACACCACCGTCGCCACGCACTTCCATCCCTTCACCGAGCCGGGCATCGCCCCGGTGGTGGAACTGGCGCAGTACGCGCACGAGCACGGCGTCGCGATCATCTTCATCACCGCGCGCCCCAGAGCCATCGACCCCGTCACCCGGCACACCCTGGAGGAGGCCGGCTACACGGTGGACGAGCTGTACAGCCGCGGCCTGTCCGACCTCTTCAAGCCCATCCAGGACTTCAAGACGAACGCGCGGATCGCCGTGGAGAACCAGGGCTACACGATCATCGCCAACATCGGCAACAACTGGACCGACCTCGACGGCGGCCACGCCGAGCGGACCTTCAAGCTCCCCGACTACAACGGCCTGCTCCCGTAAGAAGCCGTTGTCGCGGTGTCCGGGGCGGTCATCGATGCAACTCCCTGTCAGGGAGGAGCACCTGATGAGCGACGTGATCGCCTCGGTTGAGGCGGTGGCTCGTGAGGCGCTTGTGCCGGGAAGAGACGAGCCGCCGAACGATCCCTGCGAGTGCGGTGGGCGAGGCGTCGGCGGACGGACGTGACGGAGCTCATCAAATCCTCAGGATTCCGCTGTGATGATCTTCTGCGTCGGCGGCGGCGCCTTCCCGGTCCCCACGGACGGGGAGGCCCGCCGTCGACGCTCCCGGTTCGCGGCCGCAGGCGGCGGCCCCGGGCGGAAGCTTCCCAGCCCCTCGTGAAGGACTCGTACATGCACCACCACCGTCCCACCCGTTCTCGTCGCCGGACCGCCGGCTCCGTGCTGGCACTCACCGCCACCCTCGGCGTCCTGTCCGCCGCCCCCGCCGTCGCCGACCCCGCGCCGAACCCCACCCAGACCGCGGCCACCCCGTACCTGGACGCGGTCGAGGCGACACTGCGTCAGGTCTCCCCCGGCCTCGACGGATCGGTGTGGCAGCGCACCGCCGGCAACCGGCTCGACGCCCCGGCCGGCGACCCCGGCGGCTGGCTGCTGCAGACCCCCGGCTGCTGGGGCGACCCCTCGTGCACCGACCGGCCCGGCACCCGCCGCCTGCTCGACAAGATGCGCGAGAACATCGCCCAGGCCACCCGCACTGTCGACATCTCGACCCTCGCCCCCTTCCCGGACGGCGCGTTCCAGGACGCCATCGCCGACGGCCTCAAGGCCTCTGTCGCCGCCGGAAACCGGCCGCACGTGCGGATCCTGGCCGGCGCCGCGCCGCTCATCAACATCACCGCGCTCCCGTCGAAGTACCGGGACGAGCTGGTGGCCAAGCTCGGTGACGCCGCGCCGTCCGTGACGCTCGAGGTCGCCTCGATGACCACGTCGAAGACGGCCTTCTCCTGGAACCACTCCAAGCTGCTGGTCGTCGACGGACAGAGCGTCATCACCGGCGGGATCAACAACTGGAAGAAGGACTACCTCGACACCGACCACCCGGTCACCGACGTCGACCTCGCCCTGAACGGCCCCGCAGCCGCCTCCGCCGGGGCCTACCTGGACACCCTCTGGGACTGGACCTGCCGCAACACCGGCCTGCTCTCCGCCGCGTGGTTCGCCTCCACGGGCGGCACCCCGTGCACCCCCGACCTGGAGCAGCGGCTCAACCCCGCCGCCAAGGACGTCCCCGCGACCAGCACCGTGCCGGTGGTCGCCATCGGCGGCCTCGGCGTCGGCATCCGCACCTCCGACCCGGCCTCCGCCTACGATCCGGACCCCGTCCCGAGCGCCTCCGACACCAAGTGCGGCCCGATCGGCCTGCACGACAACACCAACGGCGACCGCGACTACGAGACGGTCAACCCGGAGGAGAACGCCCTGCGGGCCCTGGTCGCCGCCGCCAACAACCACATCGAGATCTCCCAGCAGGACGTCAACGGCACCTGCCCGCCCCTGCCCCGCTACGACGCCCGGCTCTACGACCTGCTCGCCGCCAAGATGGCCAACGGCGTCAAGGTGCGCATCGTCGTCAGCGACCCGGCCAACCGCGGCGCGGTCGGCAGCGGCGGCTACTCGCAAATCAAGTCGCTGACCGAGATCAGCGACGTCCTCAAGGCCCGCCTGGCCGCCCGCCTCGGTGACCAGACGCAGGCGCGGACCGCCATGTGCAACAACCTCCAGCTCGCGAGCTTCCGCGCCGCCCCCACCGCGACCTGGGCCGACGGCAAGCCCTACGCCCAGCACCACAAGCTCGTCTCGGTCGACGGCTCCGCCTTCTTCATCGGATCCAAGAACCTCTACCCGGCCTGGCTCCAGGACTTCGGCTACGTCGTCGAGGACCGCACCGCCGCCGCCCAGCTCGACGCGCAGCTCCTCACGCCGCAGTGGCAGTACTCGCAGGCCGCCGCGACGGTCGACTACAGCCGCGACATCTGCCAGGCCTGACGTCAGGCTGCCGCCCGATCCGGCGATCGGGCGGCAGCCGAGCGGGGTGCAGCCCCCGCACCTGAGAAGTGTCAAAACTCCGATCAGGCCGCTGAACTGGGTGTTTCACGCAGATCACGGGCGGTCTGATCGGGGTGGGGTGGTACTCGTTGAGGAGTCCGCCGGGTACTGGGTGGCGTCGGACTGCGGCCGTGGGCAGGAGGATGACGTTGGGATCGTCGTCCGGTGCTCGTAGGTCGAGGCTGCGGTGGGCTCGTCCGGCGTTGTCGTGCTCGGCGTACTCGGTGAGCACGGTGCGCAGGTGTCGTTCGCGGTGATCATCCGCCGAGGCTTCGGCTTCCACAGCGCCGACGCCGTCACGCGCTCGTCATGCTCGCCCTCGGCGGCAACCGCCCGACGCTGCCCTGTCGCCAACTCGCATGACCGCATCCACAGGTCCAGCAAAAGAGCCTTCAAATCTCAGGTTCAGACAACCGGGGGAACATCAGTGACGCCATTGGAGGAGGCTGCGCGGCTGAGAGTGCTGCTCGTCGACAACGAAGCCTTGATCAGGTCGGGGATCGCCATGATCCTCGGCGCCGCGCCCGGGTTGGAGGTCGTCGCGGCCTGCGAGGGTGCCGCCGCGGTGGCGGCCGTCGAGGAGCACCGTCCGGATGTGGTCCTGCTCGACATCAGAATGCCCGACGTGGACGGACTCACCGTGCTGCGCCGGCTGAGAGAGCTGGCCGAGCCGCCGCAGGTCGCGATGCTGACGACCTTCGATTCCGACGAGTACCTGAGTGAGGCCATGCGACTCGGTGCGGCGGGGTTCCTGCTCAAGGACACCTCGCCGGACCTGCTGGTGCGCTCGGTGCGGGCCCTGGCCACCGGCGCGGGCTGCCTGTCGGCCCCGGTCGTGCGGCGCTTGCAGGGCATCCACCCGGCCGGGGCTCCTTCGATCGCCGCCCGGACCGTGGACGCGCTGTCCCCGCGTGAGCTGCAGATGCTCGGCCACCTCGGCCGGGGGCTGTCCAACACCGAGATCGGAGCGCGGATGCACCTCAGTGTCGCGACGGTCAAGGACAACGTGCGGGCCGTCCTCGGCAAGCTCAAGGTGGCCAACCGCGTCCAGGCGGCCGTACTGGCGGACCGCCTCGGCCTCGTCGAGGACATCAGCGGTCAAGCCGTGACCGATCGAAGCGCGCACGGTTCGTGCGGCTGCTGCGGCGGCCCGGGCCTTGCTGGTCCCGGTGGTCGATGACCTCCTGCTGGTGGTCCTGGCCGCGCTGGACGCGCTGCTGTAGCTCCCCCGCCAGGGACTGGTACGTCGCTGTGCTGCCGATGCTCGCGTCGGTGGTCCTTCTGGCGCGGCGCCGCTGGCCTCCCACGGTGCTGCCGGCCACGAACGCCGCTCCGCTCGGCGGGACGTTGGCCGCAGGACCGAGTGCGGACGGCGGATTCACCGTCAGCCTCTGGCTGCCTTTCGCTCTGCCCGAGGTGAATTCCCATCCTTCCCGGTGCCCTAAAAGCTGGTGGAATCCCTGGGCGGGAAAAGGGGCTCATACGGTCGACCTCCAGTTGGCTGTCCACCTGACCCCGCCATTCGGCGGGGGCCGTACCCCCAACCGATGAAAAGACCGACCTATCGGCGAGCGAGACCATCCTTCGTGGTCATCCGCGCAGGTCGGAAATGGTGCCGATACCACCGACAGCCACGGCAACCCGCCGTTTTCCCGTGGATTCATTCCGGCCATTCCTCGCGGCCAGGTTTCTCGCTGCTAGGGTCCGGTCTCGATCACGGGGGGAAGCGTTGGTCATCTGCAACGCTGCGATTTCTCGCGATCCGACGTCGACGTCAACCACCAAGTACGACACCGACTGAAGGAGCGCATCTTGCGCATACGTTTCCGCGCGGCGCACGCCGCCGCTGCTGTCGGGACGGCGGCCGCGGCCACACTCGGCCTGGTCGCCGCCGCCGTACCGGCCAGCGCCACCAGCGACTCGTCCAGCTGGAACCTGCCGGGCGGTGACAAGTGGCAGGTGAACGCCTGGCACTGCGGCACCTACTCCTCGGCGTGCAGCTGGAGTTCGTCCACCAAGCTCCAGGGCGGGAATCCCCGCACCGCCCAGTGGATCGAGAACCGGGTCGAGTTGGAGGCCCACGGCATCAGCGCCAGCCTCACGATCTCGAAGTCGCCCAGCGCCAGCCTCACCATGAAGAAGCGGTCGCTCGGCGAGGTGCGCTGGCGAAACTCCAACTCGTGGATCGCCGACAACAGCGGCGTGATGAAGCCGAGTTGGAACACGACGTTCGTCTCCACCCGCAGCTGCGGATCAGGCCGGGTGAACGCCAGCATCAACGTGTCGGAGAAGTGCGCGTACGCAGGCGCGTTCTGACCGCCGGAGCCCTGGCGGGGGGGGGGGCGGGCGCCCCGCCGGGGGGACCCCCGCCCATTTGGGGGGGCCGCACTTCGGCCCGTCCGCCCCGGCGGTGTGCCCCCCCCCCCCCACCCC
>NZ_JBICZB010000094.1:0-17368 GCF_043201815.1 Kitasatospora sp. NPDC048296 | reverse complement strand
CGGGCGGGTTCCCCCCCACAACACGGGGGGGGCCTTGGGGCGCGACGGCGGGCGGTTCCCCCCGGCCGCCCCCCGGCGGGGCGGCCGCCCCCCCCCCCGCCTGGGCTCACTCCGACTCTTTCCTGGAGCCAGCAGATCCGCCATGCCGCACCGCAGTAGACCCTCCGCCCGCCATCACCCCCGCCCCGACGTGGCCCGTAACCGGCTCGCCGTCCGGGCGGTCACGGCGCTCGCCGTGTGCCTCGCGGCCGTCGCCTGCGACTCGTCCCCGCAGGCCGGTCCTTCCGCGCCGCCGGTCACCCGCGAACTCGCTCTCCTGATCAGCAGTCAGAACGGCCTGTACTACCCGCCGTTCCTGCGTGAGGAGCCGGCAGGTCCGGAGGACAACGCCTACGCCCTGCGGATCCGCTCCCTGCTCGGCGAGACGCCGCAGCTCGCGTTGGCACCCAAGACCGCCTCCTTCTTCCGCGACGAGTCCCTGGCAGCCTCCCCGCTGTGGGGACGGACGTGGCTGGCCGGGTTCGCCCGGGCCGGTGCGCCGGAACTGCTCACGGCAGCCGACGCCGAGGCGGTGCGGGGCATGCGGACCCCGGGCGGCTGGTTCGGCGAGCCCGGGGCCGAACAGCCCGACAGCCGCGAATACCGGGCCGAGGCCACCGCCGCGGCCCTGGACGTGCTCCGTGCCGCCGGCGGCCTCACACCGGCCGACCGCGCCGCGACCACAGGCTGGCTGGCCACCGAGGCCGCCGACCGGCCGAGCCTGCGCGAGGCCGGGTCACTGGCCCAGGCCTTCCGCCTGCTCGACGAACCGGTGCCCGACGGCCTCACGGCGCTGCGACCCCCTGTCCAGGACATCAGCAAACTGTCCGGCGACGACCGGTACCAGGCGCTGCTCGACGCCTACGGATACGCCGCGATCCCCCGCCCGCCCGGCTCGCCCTCGGGCCTGGACGCCACCACCTGGACCCACATCCTGGAGCACAACTCCAACTCCCTGGACTACCGGGATCTCTCCTACGCGGTCGCGGTCGCACAGGCGGCCCGCGTTCCAGCGAGCGCCTTCGCCGCCGTACGGGCCCGGATCGTCGACAACCTGCTGGCCGACGGCACGGTACGCGATCCCGGCGCCTACGCCGGCAACCCGGAGGCCGCCCTGTACGGTCTGCGCCTGCGCGTCCTGGCCGGCGAGCCCACCCGGGACCCCGAGTTGGCGGCCGCACTGCACCGGGTGGCCGACCAACCGGAGGTCTCCGACGACCCACACGCCCGCCTGTCCACCGCCGACGCGCTGCACCTCGCCGAGGGCCGGCCGGCCGACGCGGGCGAGCAGGAGCTGTGCCACCAGCCTGACGTGGTACCGGCCGCCGTCGTACCCGAGGAGAGCGAGGCGTGGGCGCGCGCCGCACTCGCCTGCGCCGAACTCGACGTCCACGTGCCGTTGCCCTCGGCCACCCCCTGGCCCCTGGACGATCCCGCGCACGTGACCGCCGCCGCGACCTTGCTGACCGGGCTGGTCGACAGCCGCACGGCAGCCGGGGGCCCGGCCTGGATCTCGGCGGACGCACTGCGGGACTGGGCGCTCAACCCCGAACGCCTGCCCTCCGTCACGGCCTACGCGACGGTCGTGCGCGCCTACCTGCTCGCCGGCGGCCAGGCCGACGGCCGGCTGACCGAGGCGATGGCACGCGGGCTCGACCAGCGCCGCGGCTGCCCCGGACTGCCGGACCTCTACCGGACCGACGCAACGGAGGCCGGCTGCGACCTCAAGGCCACCTGGGCCGTGTGGCAGCTGCAACTGCGCACCGGCGGCAGTGTCCCCGTCCATGCCGGATCGCCGAGCATCGGCTCCGACCGCCCCGAAAGCAGGCAATCATGAGTGACGCCTCCCAACTGCCGCTGGTCGCACGGGATCTGCAAAAGTCCTTCACCCTGCGCGGCCGGCGGATCGACATCCTGCGAGGCGTAGACATGGACCTGCGGCCGGGCAGGATCACCGCCCTGGTCGGCCGCTCCGGATCCGGCAAGACGACGCTGCTGCAGATCATCGGCCTGCTCACCCCGCCGGACGGCGGCACGGTCACCGTCAGCGGGCGGGACGCCTGGTCCCTCAAGGACAACGAGCGCGCCGAACTGCGCCGCTCCTCCCTCGGATTCGTCTTCCAGTCCTTCAACCTGCTCCCCCAACACAGCGCCCTTCGCAATGTCGCGCTGCCCGCCGCCAGCGACTCGCGCACCGCCGTCTCCAAGGCGGCGCAGCTGATGGACCGGGTCGGCCTCGCCGACCGCTCCGCGCACCGGCCGGGTGAACTGTCGGCCGGCGAGCAGCAACGCGTCGCCCTGGCCCGCGCCCTGATCAACGATCCGGGTACCGTCCTCGCCGACGAACCGACCGGCAATCTCGACGCCGCCAACGAACGGCGCATGCTCACGCTCTTCCGCGAAATGGCCGACGAGGGGCGGGCGGTCCTGCTCGTCACCCACAGCGACGCGGTGGCCGCGGCGGCGGACACCGTGCTGCGGATGACCGACGGGGAGCTGTCCGCCCCGGGCCCCACCGAGGCCCGCGCAGCCACCGACACCACCGAGGACGGCGCGGTCACCGGTACTTCCGGGGATGCCGGCACCGCGCAGTCGGGGGGATCCCGATGAACCCGTATGCCCTGGCGCTCGCCAACGTCCGGTCCCTGTGGCGGCGGTTCGTGGGCCTCGCCACACTGCTGACGGTGTCCGTCGCGGTGTGCGTGACGGCCTTCGCCGTCTCCGGCCGGGCCGAGGAGGCCGCCCGGAGCCATGTCCAGGAGGGCACCGCCAACCGGAGCATCACTGTGGACCGGCCGGCCGACCGTACAGACGCCAAGCTCCTCGGGGACGCCGCGCTGCGCGAGCTGTCGGCCCTCCCGCACGCAGCCTCCGTCGAGCCCAGGGCACAGGTCTCCTTCGGCTACAAGGACGACCGCGTCCCGGGCGTGCTGCTCTACGCCACCACCGTGCGCCCGTCCCTGCTGCCGCCGGTGGTCAAGTCCGTCCGACCGGATCTCTTTCCGCTGCACAGTGGTGAGATCGTGCTCCCGAACCGTGCACAGGGCAGCGACCTGGCGCCGCTACTGGACAGCCGCATCACCGTCGAGACCACCCGCGGCACCGCCGACGGGCAGGGCGTCGGGGCGGAGGCCGAGGTGCGCGTGGTCGGTGTCTTCGATCCCGGCTGGCAGCTGGACGGTCCTGACGCGGCGTACGCCGACGACGCCACAGTCCTGCGCTGGAGCGCGGCCAAGGCCGGGGTGCCCGAACCCACGTTCACCAGCACTGTCGGCTACGACCGCATCACCGTGGTGACCGACACCGCACAGCATGTCCCCGCCGTGCTGCAGTCGATCCAGGCCGCCGGATACGGCGCGTCCTCGCTTCAGCAGGAGCTGACCGCACTGCCCGGAGTGCTGTCGCTGATCCGCACCGCCGGCCAGGTGCTGCTGGTCGTGCTCGGCCTGGTCGCACTCCTGGGAACCCTGGTGGTCACCGGGGCGCTCTCCCGCCAGCGCGTCCGCGAGGTCGGCATCCTCAAGGCCGTCGGTTTCAAGAACCGGACCATCCTCACGGTGCTGATCTGCGAGGCCGGCGCTGTCTCGACGGTCGGTGCGGCCGCCGGCGCCGCGCTCGGAACGGCGGGCGCGGCAGCGGCAGCGGCCGCTCTGCGCGGGCGACCCGGCCTCGCGCCCTATCTGCCCTCGGGCCTCCCGCTACCCTCGGCCGGCGTACTCGCCGGGCTCCTCCTGCTGACCGTGTGCGTCGCACTGCTGGGCGCATGGGCGCCCGCACGGCGGGCCGCCCGGATGGCACCCAGCGACGCGATCAAGGAATGGTGAACACCCCATGCGCATCCCTCGTCCCCCTCGCGGTATCCGACTGCTCGCCGCTGCGGCCCTCACCGCGCCGTTGGCCGCCTGCGGCGGTCCGTCCGGTGTCGACCTCGGCGACGACTGGGCCGGCTCCGAGGTCTTCGTCCTCGCGAAAGTGGGCGGGCTGACCACGGTCGTGGGCATCGACCCGGCGCTCGGGAAGGCCGAGTCGCTCGCCGCCGTCCCCACCCGTGATGACGACGACACCGTGGTGAGCCCGCGGATCACCCAGCTCGCGGACAAGCGCTGGATGGTCACCGTGCCCGCCAAGTCCGGCCGGCCCAGCACCCTGTACGAGGTCAACACCAAGGACCATGCCCTCGACCGCATCGGCACGGTCGAGAACGGCCGCGTGCTGATCCCGTCGGGCGGGCAGGTCGCCGCTGTCGGCAGCAGCGTCTCCGGCGCCGGAAAGGCCGACGCCCTGGTCTATGACCCGGCGGGCTGGACGGTCCAGCGCACGGCGACCCTCCCGTTCGACGCCAAGCTGGCGGCGGGCGGCACCGGCGGCCTGTGCTCGGCCGAGACCACCGGCGACCGCTCCCGGGTCGCCCTCATCCCGCTGAACGGCGGCACGGCCCACACCCTGTCTCCCCTGGGCGGCTTCAGCGCACAGTCGCTGACCTGTGCGGACGGTACCCCGGTCCTCGCCGCCGGGCCGGCGAACGGCATGACCCCGGGAACGCCGACGCTCAGCCTGGCGCACCGGGACGGAACCGATGTGGTGACCAGCAGCCTCGGCCGGATCGACCGGGTGGCGGCCGACTCCTCCGTGGTGACCGCCGCGGTGGTGCTGCCCGACCACGTCGAGCTGGTCCAACTCGACCGCAAGGACGGGCGCGAGCTCAAGCGCACCCGCATCGACGGGATGGGCGCGGTGGACGGACTCCGGCCCAGTTCCCGAGGCTGGGTGCTGACATCGGGTGACGCCTCGGCTGTCACCGGGGACGCACCCAAGGCCGTCGCCATCACCCTGCCCGGCCGGATTCTCGACGCCGGCTGACGGGTGTGCGTGGCAAAACCCCGTCACCCTGTGCGACCTTGGCGAATTCGTGGATGAGGCCGCCGAGGCGGTCGCGCCGGATGACAAGCGATTGGTCATTGGCGGCGGGTGGTTCGGTCGGGAAGATTCCGTCAACCTGTCTACTATCAGGACGAGTTGGGCCAATGGCCGAGGTTTGCGCCCGCAGGTACTCCGCCCGTGCGGGTGGAGTACCTGCGGCCTCTCGGGTGGGCACGCGGCCGGCCCAGGGAATCGTCCTCACCGCACTTCGAGCGCGACTTGATACCCGCCCTCAGTGCGGCACTCCTCAACGAGCCCCCCGGACCGCATTCCCGGCCGTCAACGCTCTTGATCGGACAGCGGCGGGCAGGCCGGCCAGGCGGGCGGGCGCAGTCAGGCGATCGAGGAGATCGCGTGATTCGGCTGGGTCAGGCAGGTCCACGCGGCGCCGCCGTTGACCACGCTCGCGCGCATGGGATGCGCGTGCCCGGGGCACCGGGGGCGGGCGGCGCCGTGGGTCAGCTCGATCACCCAGTCCTGGAGCCCGTCGGCCAGGTGGACCAGGGCGTCGACGGGTTGCATGTCGGGCGTCAGCTGGATCCGGGTCCAGTCATCGCCGAGTCTGGCAACGACGTACACACCGGGGTCCGGCGGCGGCTCGTCCGGCTGCCCGAAGGAGAGGCTGGAATGGTAGGCCCCGGTCGGGGGAGATGGCGGAGCGGCGTGCCCGGTCGGTACGGTCACGACGTCGATCTGGCACTGGCCGGTCAGGCCGAGGCTGTTCAAGATCGCCTCGGCTTGACCGGCCACCAGGTGCAGAGGCCCCATGGAGGCGATTATCCGCGAAGCGGCACCAAGCCGCCGGCGATGGTGATCGTTCCCTTGCCGGGGCGGCCGCTGACGTTGACGGGGAACGTCATGTAGTCCTGGTAGTCGATCGAGTCCCACGAGCCGACCTTGCCGATGGTTCCGTGGAAGAAGTAGCTCTTGCCGACGGTGTGCGGGCTGTTCGCGGGTTGCGACTTGCCATTCTTCCACCACCGAAGGCCGGTCTCGCGGACGGGTCCGGCGATGACGGCCTGCATGGAGGGGGCGATGGTGTACCCCCAGTTGATGTTGTTGAAGGCGCAGTTGTGGCGGGCGTGGAAGGTGCCCCGGGCATCCGTCCAGCTGCGGTTGTCGTAACACTTGAGGGCTCCGCGTCCGGCGCTGCCGCCGCCCGGGTCCTGCCGCGTAGGAGCCATCGCGACAGCGGCTCCTGATTCTTCGGGGGTGCTCTCGTCCGGGGACACGACGTCCGCCTCCAACACGGACGCCGCCTCTGGCGTCAGAGCGTCCGGGGCGCCCTGGGCGTCGAGCGAGGCGCGCAGGACCGCCGTGATGGCAGTTACTTCATCGTCGGGGACCGCGCCGCCGTTCGCGTCCGGATCGAGGGTGACCACCAGGGTCACCGTGGGGTCCGCTGTCGAGCTGACGATGATCGTCTGCTCGCCCGGGGACGCGTCGGCGTGGGCAGGTATGGACGATATCGCCGCCATGGTCAAGGTGATGGCCGCGACGGCGGTGATGCGCTTTCCGGTCACGCGAAGCCCTTTCGGTATCGGCAAAGGAAGCAGAAGGACCAGCAGCAGGGGGATGACTGAGGGGTGATGAGCGCGGGATGACGTAAGGCTCGCGTACACGGCAACACCGGCGTCGACCGATCCCGAAGGCCCACTGACCATCGGCGCCCGATCCACTTCCCCTTCCGCACACCGACCCTGACGAGCACTCAGCATTCCTGCGAGAGAATGAGAATTCGATGAGGTCGACCCTCCACTGCTGGCTCACGAACGCCCCGCAGTGGCAACCGGTCGACTCCCGGTAGAAGCCGGCAACCGCGAACGCCGGGACGATGCCATTCCACCTCTCCCCTCATGCTGAACACCCATGAAGAGGGGGCGCGGGTGGCGCTACTTCCCCGCGGCAGGGCCGGACCGCTGCGCACCCTGGCCGGTGGCGGCGGCGATGCAGTCGAAGTCGTGATCGCGATGGAGCAGGGTGAGCCCCTGGAGCTTGACAGTGGCCGTGCGGCGCGACCCCGACGAGCTGCAGGGCGGCGGAGCTGTACCGCCGGGTCCTCATCGAATCCTCACGTTGGTCCGGCGAAGCTGTCGGACGTCACGAGGCGCTCTTCGGTTCCCCCGCAGGAGAGCCCTCGTCGCTGTTGCCGACGACGGGGGAACGATGCCACCGATGACCGACCGCACGTCCGGTCGCAGTGCCGCCGCGTGCGTGCAGGGCATGCGGCGTGACGGGCGGACGGTGCCGCAGCTGTTCCTCACCGCCCGCGACACGGTTGGCTACCGGCCGGAGGAGGCGGCCAGGCCCTCGCCTTCGGGTCACGTCGACGAGGAGCGCGGTCCGGCGTGAACGTCGCCCGGGCGCGGACCTTCAGGCACTCGTCGCGGGTCAGTGTGATGAGCCCGCGAATGTCCGGCCCACCCGGCAGGCCGGCGAGGACCCATGGGCCGGCGCCGGGCAACCCGTCAGGGTCACGGTCACGGCCCCCTCGGCCCCCTCGTACGCCTCCTTCATGCTGCACAGCACGATCGACGAGTCCGGCATACCGGACGAGGACACCCGGCGACAGAAGGTCCTGGCCTGCGGCCCCGGAATCACCGACCCGGGCTGCCGGATCACCGACAACGGGAACGGCTCCCCCACGATCGAGGTCGTGGGCACCCCGCCGACCAGCCATCCGTACCGCGTACTGTACGTACAGTGAGCACCGAACCGTCCCGGCACTGAGGAGACTTGGGCCTCATGGCAGCTTCCACTCGGCTAACCGGCCCACCGACGGGCCCTGACTGGCTCGCCGCCTGGGCACTGTCCCGGATCGCGGTCACGGCCGCCGAGGACGCACGCGTGGATGCCGTGATCGACATCGCATGCGCGGCACGCGACGCCGGGGCGAACCTCGGCGGCCGCTACGGCGCCCACGAGGTGGGCGATCCGGCACACCCACCGCAGGCGGGACGGCGAAGCTTCCACCTCGACGGCATCTCCCCCCTCCGCCTCCGGGAGGAGGACAGCGACGAGCCGTGGGCCGCGCTGCTCGACCCGGCACGCCTGATCCGGGGCATCGGGGCGGTGACCGGGGCCCGTCGAACCGGACCGTGGGTCGAACTCGGCCTCACCCCACACCCGTTGTTCGCCGACCCGACCGACCGCTGGCTGTCGCCGGGCGCGCGGAGCCTGATCATCCGGCTCGACCCGGACACCGGCTTCCTCCGGTTCGCCGCGCTCCACGACGAGCACGGCCTCCTGATGACGGCCCAGGTCGGCGACCTGAACGTCGCCGACGCGCGTCCCCCGGGCCATGCGGGCACGGTCCTGGCCCGCATGGCCGCAACCCTGCTGGAACCCGCCCGACTGACGGCGGAGGTGCGCATCGAGGCCGACCCGCACGACGACCTCTCCTTCGCACCCGTGCCCTCGTCCCGCTCGTGGACGGTCTCGTCCGACCGGGGATCCCTGGCGTTGACGGGCGACTACGAACCGGACCGGACCAGCCCGGTGGCCGCCCGCCTGGCCGAACTCCTCACCCCGGCCCGGATCGTCTCCCACCTGGCACACGTCACGGCCACGTCACCGACCTCCATCAAGGCCACCGTCCGACCCCTGCGCAGCTTCCCACTCAGCGCCTGGGCCCCGGACTCCACCCTGACGTGCCACTTCACGGTGGACCCGACCACAGGTGTCCTCGTACGAGCCGAAGCGACCGAAGGCCGGCGCACGGTCTTCCGCCACACCGTCACCGCGCTGGGCCCGAAAGGGCACGCCGAGCCCCTGAACTGAGGCGACGCCCGGCATCGACAGCCGCGTCCGCCTCGCGGGGCGGTCGCATCCCGCCTGCAGCCGGCGCACCGTCAGGCGGCGCGCCGGACGGCGAGCTCGACGAGCAGGCCGCACACCAGCTGCTCGACCTCAACGCGGATCGGGCGGACGGCGTGCACGCCCTGGCCGGCCGGGTCGGCCAGCTGCCAGTCCAAGTAGCGCTTGCCAAGGAAGTACTGGCAGGCGTCGCCGCAGCCCATGGTGATCACCACATCGGACACCTGCACCGCCTCGGCGGTGAGCGCCTTCGGAACCTCGGCGGAGATGTCGATCCCGACCTCGGCCAGGGCCTCGACCACCGCCGGGTTCACGGTGTCGGCGGGGGCGGACCCGCCCGAGCGGACCAGCACCCGGTCCCAGCCGAGGTGAGCAAGGAAGGCGGCGGCCATCTGGGAGCGGTCGGCGTCGTGGACGCGGCCGAACAGCACGGACGGGACGGTGGAAGTGCTCACAGGCGGGCGCAGGGCGGCCGCATACTGCTGCCCGCCGGCGCCGTGCCCCTGTTCAGCCGCTCGGCCCTGCACCGCGACCCACAGGTATCCGACAACACCACCGTCTTCGGCCCCGACCGCTGGCTTCCCGACCGCCAGGCCGCCCGGAACCGGTCCGTCTTCATCCCGTTCGGGGACGGGAACCGCGAGTGCCTTGGCGACACCTTCGCCTGGACCAAGATGCGCGAGGTCGCCGCCGCGCTGGTCACCCGCTGGAGCCTTCGCCACGCACCCGGCACCAAGATCGGCGAGACCCGACTGTCTGCCACCCTGCAGCCCACCGGACTGCGAATGACCGCCACCGCCGCTCCCCGCCCCTGGCCTAACGTCGGTGGACAGGACACGCAGCGCAGCGCTCTGTCCGGGGCACCGGCCCTGCCGCCCGCCGGGCGCTGCCGCCGGGCAGGACCGGCGATGTCGTGGGCATCATGGAGGCGGGGCGACTGCGGCCTGCTCCGTGTGAGGCCTTGTGTCCTTCGCGATCAGCCCTTCGGTACTCGTGAGGCGTGCGTATGGAGATCCCGCCATCGGAAGGAAGCGCCGGCGCCGACGTTCCCTCCCAGACGGACGAGGAGCTGCTGGCGTGCCTGTTCGAGCAGGCACCCATCGGTCTGGTGGTGTACGAGACGCGCCTGCGGCTGGTGCGGGTCAGTGCGGCCGTGGAGCGGGTCAGCGGCGTCCCGATCAGCCGGCTGCTGGGACGCCATGTCCGCGAGGTCTACCCCGGGTCGGACGGCGAGGTGGTCGAGGAACGTCTGCGGTCCGTGCTGGCCGACGGCAAACCGCGCCGTACCGAGCACCGGATCCCCACGCCGGCCGACGCCGGTGGCGACCGGGTGTGGTCCGGCACCACCTTCCGCATGACCGGCGCGGGCGGAGAGGTGATCGGGGTCGGCTCCATCCTCGTCGACAAGACCTCGCGCACCCGTGCCCGGGAGCGGCTGACCCTGCTGAAGGAGGCCGGTGAACGGATCGGCTCGACCCTGGACGTGCTGCGGACCGCTGAGGAGTTCGCCGAGGTCGCCGTCCCGCAGCTGGCGGACTTCGTCGCCGTCGACCTGCTCGAGGGCGTCGAGCGTGGCGAGGAACCCAGGCCCGCGGGAGGTGCCCCCGCGCTGCGCCGGGCGGCGGCACGGTCGGTGACCCCGCACGCCCCGGAGTCGCTCCACCCGGTCGGCGCAGCCGTGGCCTTCCACCCCGCCACCCCGCTGGCCCGCTGGCCCGCTGCCTGGCGTCGGGGGAGGCCTTGCTGATCAAGGGCCCGGCCGGCGCGCTCGGCTGGCCGGCCCACGATGCGGCGCGGGCGGAGAGGATCGCCGAGAGCGGTGTCCACTCGGTCGTCATCGTTCCGCTGAAGGCGCGGGACGTCACCCTGGGCCTGGTCCACTTCTACCGCTGGCGCTCCTCGGGCCCCTTCGAGGACGACGACCTCAAGCTCGCCCAGGACCTGGCGGCGCGGGCGGCCGTGTGCGTGGACAATGCCCGCCGCTACACCCAGGAGCGCCGCGCGGCCCTGGCTCTCCAGGACAGTGTGCTGCAGGAACCCGCGCCAGCACGCGGTTCCCTGGCGACCGCCCACCGCTACCTGCGCGCCCGCACGGGGGCCGGCGGCGACTGGTTCGACGTCATAGCCCTGCCCGGCGCCCGCACCGCCCTGGTCGTCGGCGACGTGCCAGGCCGCGGCATCGACGCCGTCGCCCGCGCCGGCCGCCTGCGCACCGCAGTGCGCACCCTGGCGGGTATGGGGCTGTCCCCGGACGAGGTGCTCGCACACCTGGACGACACCGTCTCGGGAACGGCCAAGGCCGTCCCGGGAACGGCCAAACGTGAGCACGATCCGGGCGAACCCCTGGCGGCGATCGGCGCCACCTGCCTGTTCGCGATCTACGACCCGGTGACGGGGCGCTGCCAGGTGGCCAGCGCCGGGCACCTGCCGCCCGCCGTCGCGCGGCCCGCACGGCCCCCCATCTTCGCCGACATCCCGACCGGCCCCCGCTGGGCCTCGGAGGCCTACCGTTCGAGACCGCCGACATCGACCTGGAGGCCGGCAGCATCCTGGCGCTGTTCACCAACGGCCTCGTCCAGCAACGGCCCCTCGACCTCGACGCAGGCCTCGACCGGCTGCGATCGTCCCTCGCCGGGGCCGCCGACGACCTCGAAGAGCTGGCCCGTGCCGCTGTGGACGCCACCCTCGGGGAGAGCGTCCCGGACGACGACGCCGTGCTGCTCCTGGCCCGCACCCGGGTCCTGACCGCCGACGACGTCGCCACCTGGGACCTGCCCTCCGATCCGGCCGTCGTATCACAGGCCCGTGCCATGGCCAACCGCCAACTCCGGGAGTGGGACCTCACGGACCTCGGCCTGGTCACCGAGCTGGTCGTCAGCGAACTGGTCACCAACGCGATCCGCTACGGTCGCAGCCCGATCCAGCTACGCCTCATCCGTGACCGTGCGCTGACCTGCGAGGTCTCCGACGGGTCCAGCACCTCGCCACACCTGCGGCTGGCCCGGGACACCGACGAGGGCGGCCGCGGACTGTTCATGATCGCCCAGCTGGTGGACGCCTGGGGCACCCGTTACGGTCCGACCGACAAGACCATCTGGGCCGAACAGGCCATCCGGCCCGCCGAGTTGAGCTCCCTGGGGGAGGCACTCATGGCGGCGGTGGAGCCGCTCTGACCACACTCCCCCGACTGTGACCGGTGCGGAACCGGTGCATCGGCCCCCCTGCGGACCCTGCCAGATCGCCGGGCCCGCAGGAAATCAGTGACTGCCGGTCACGGCCGGGCCAGCCACCCGACCGGTCTGCAGTTCCTCTGCCAGCTACAGGAGTTCGCGCCCGGCCCTTCGGGCACCCGCGACGGTCGCGCGCCGGCGGACGTTCAGAAACCTCCACGCGACATGGGCGGACACGAGCGCGGTCTCGGAGGCGCCCGCATCCGCACGCCTCAGCCTGCCGCCGGCACCGGGACCGTCAGGTCGTACCCGAATTCGTCGGAGCCGGTCATGAACATGAGGCGCACGGTCAGCGATCCGGCCTCCGGTGGCAGACCGGGCTGCCCCGAGATGCTGCCGGCGGTCCGGCTACCGTCCGGGCTGAGGCCTCGGGCGCCGCCGAAGTCGCTGTAGTGGTTGCCGAGGTCGTCGACGGCCTCCAGCCACAGGAATACCGGGGCAGCGGGCGGGGAGACAGAGCTCAGATCGTCGGGCAGCGGCGGTTCGATCGAGTAGCTCACGGTGAAGGACTCCGCCGACCTCGACAGCGCGTGGACCGTCAGCTCGTGGCGGCCGGACAGGACGGAGATCCGCTGTACCGCCTTCCCTCTGTTGCTCATGGTCTCTGTCTCCCCGGTGTGTCAGGCGCTGCCGGGCGTCGGGACCTGGCAGGTGATGTAGCGGTCGGCCGCGGTGTTGGGCTTCGATCCCTTCAGGTACCAGTAGAACGTGACCTTGTTGCCGGTCCGGATGGTGCCGCCGCCACCGCCGATGAACTGGAAGCCGTTCAGACTGCCGTGGTAGTTGTACCAGTTGGGCTGGGTGTGCGGGCCGTAGGGCGGATTGATGGCCCTGCCGTTGACGTACGAGTACGGCATCGTGACGGTGACGACCGGGCCGAGCGCGGACTTGGCGGCGCCGGAGAGCTTGAAGCTCCATGCCAGCGTCCCGCCCCGGGCGCGCTGGAACTGCACCGTGGAGACGGGGTGTGTCCAGGTGCCGGTGCACATCGTGTTGGCCTGGGTCCGCGCGTGCACCACGGCCGCCTTGGCCGCGGCGGCGGCCGCGACCGGGTCGGACGGGTCCGGTATCGACGCAGAGCCCGGTGCGTCGGGTACGTCGGGTGCGTCGGGTGTGACGTCGTCGGGCGTCACGGGGGCGTCGGGGGCCACGTCCGCGTCGGGTGCGCTGCCGTCAGCCGGATCCGGAACGGTCTCCGCGTTGAGGAACCCGCCGCCGTTGATGTCGCCGGGAACGGTTACCTCAGGCAGGCCACCGTCAGCCGGGTCCGGAACGGACGCTGCGCTGAGGGACCAGGCGCCGTTGGCCGGGCTGGATACGTCCGCCGCGCCGGCTGGTGCTGCGCCTGCGATGACAAGGGCACTTGCGGTTGCCACGCTGACCAGCAGAGCGGCGCTCCTGGAACTGATGCGAGATGACACGGGATTCCCTCCGAGTGAAGGTCACAGGCCGCACACCTGATCCTGCGGACCGCCCCTGAGCGAGGCGGGCGGTGCTGCGGCCGACCACGAGTGACACCAGCGCGACCGGACAGAGCCGGGACTCCCTCACGGTTCGCTGATGCAGCGTCAGCCTGCCGGGAGGAAGATGAGGTTTTCATGAGGCGGCTTCCCCTCGCGCACAGCCAAGCTGGGGCCGGCGGCGAGCTGGAGTGGGCGCGGGTGGCGATCGGCTCGGTGCGCGTGCGAGCTCTGAAGGGCCGGATCGCTTCCGGGCTCAGCCCGTCAGGAGCCGGGCGGTAGTTGGAAGCCGTGGAGCCAGCGGGGCTGGTCCAGGACGTACGGGTGGACGATGAAGCCGTCGGGTGTCTCCCGGAAGCCGGGTAGCTCGCGGGCGCGCTCGATCCGGGCCTCGGCGAGGGCGAGGGTGGTGTAGAGGCCGAGGACCTTGACGCAGTCCTCGTTGTCGTCCCACACCAGCGGCTCGCCGTCCTCGAAGAGGTCGGGCACGGCGGGGTCCTCGGCGGTGGGGAGATGGTGGTGGTGCAGGAGGAGGTAGAGGGTTCTTGGCATGAGGATCCGTCCTTCCTGGTGCCGGGTCATATGTGCTCTCCGTTTCCGTGACGTCCGTGGATGACGGTGAAGTAGCCGTCCGTCCACTGGTCCTCGTCGGGCAGCATCGGGGAGATCTGGAAGCAGTCGGGCTCGTCGCGAAAGCCGGGCAGCTCGCGGGCGGCGGCCAGGTGGGCGGCGGCCGTGGCCTCGTCGCGGAAGACGCCGAGCAGGCGCCACTCCTCCTCGTCCAGGTGCAGGCTGCCGTCCGGATCGGTGTGGATGATGCTGCCGTCGTCCTCGACCACCAGATGACGGGCGTGCCAGAGCAGGTAGACCTGCGGGTCCTCCACGGGCTGTCTCCTTCCTCACCGGCGCTTGCGGCCGGGCATGTTCATCAACGGCTCGGATGTCGGCCGGCGGGTCTCGTCGCTGTCGGCGGCAACCAGTTCGGCGGCGTGCACGGGATCGCCGTCCGCACGCGAGAGCAGCGCCTCAAGGCAGTAATCGGACGGCCCGAAGCCGGTGTCGACTCCGATGGACAGGCCGGCGTCGAAGCGCGCCATGGACACGCCGGCACGCAGGTCGGGGCGGATCCGGTGGAGTTCACACACGAGCTCCCAGGCCAGGGCGTCCTGCCGGGCCCGGTGCACCGGGTCACAGGCGTGCACGGCCTCGGTGACGCCGGTGTCGTCGGGGTCGTAGTTCCGCAGGGCCGACAGCAGTTCGGAGCTGCCGAGGATCCGCGCCGCGCTGAAGGTGAGCACGTCGGCGCCCTCGGGGTCCTCCAGCAGATCCCTCAGCAACGGGACGGCACGCGGGTCGTGGCGGCGAGCCAGTCCGCGGATGCCCTCCGCGCGGGTGTCCGGATCCGCGTCCGTCGTGCGCTCCCAGAGGGCGGAGCGGACCTCCCGGGTGTCGACCTCGGCCTGGAAGCCCAGCGTGAACGTCGCCCAATCGCGGACCTGCGGGCACTCGTCACGGGTCAGCGTGATGAGCGCGCAGACGTCCGGCCCGTCCGGCAGACCGGTGAGGACGCCGACGAACGAGACGGCGACCCGCTGGCGGACGTCGGCGTCGGGGTGCCCGGCGAGAGCGACCAGGACCGGGACGGCACGGGGGTCGTAGGTCCGCTCGACGGCACGGGCGAGGGACCACAGCACACCGTCGTCCGCCTCCCGCTCCGCGAGGGCAGTCAGCGCCTCCGCCGCCTCGGCCCGGACCGTCTCGTCCTGGTCGCTCGCGTGGTACAGCAGGTCGCAGCCCGTTGCGCGCTCAGCCTGGTCGTCCGAGCCGACCAGCTCCAGGCCGAAGCTCAGCGCCCCCGCCCCGTCAGTCGCGGCCTGCCGCAGGATCGTCTCGTACTCGTCCCAGTCACCGTTCTCCTCGGCGACCCGAGCCGCTGCCAACGCCTGTTCCACCAGTTCCACCATCCCGCTCACTTCCTCGCCTTCCCGACGGCTCCTTGATCACCGCAGCACCCTGGGTAGGGCATGGAAGGGTCTCTCAACAGGCCGGCTGCCCGAGGAACACCATGCCGAGACCGGACAGGACCGTCAGCGTCGCCAGCAGTGCGGCGGTCAGCGCGGCGCCCCGGGACTCGGACCCGCGGGCCACGACCCAGGACACCGCCAACGCCAGCAGACCGAGGATCCCGAGGCCTGTCGCGCCGAATGCTGCCACGACTCGTCCCGGTCCCTTGCCCCAGCACGGCTGCTCCCGCTGGAAGAGCAACCAGGACGTCACCGTGGCCACGACCAGGACAGCGGTCGCGACCACGGGCGCGGCCGAGCGCCGCCATGCCAGGGCCCCTGCGGGCTTCTCGTTCACGTGGGCTCCTTTGAAGGGAGTTGGCAGGACGCCCCGACGGGCATCGCACGGGCGCCGGAGCATCCTGCGTCGGTCACCGCGTCACTGGCCGCGCACGGCGGCGTTGATCAGGGCGGCGGTGCTGCTGTTCCACAGGACGGCGGACGAGACGTTGTCGGTCTTGCCGCCGTCGTCGACCCCGCCCAGGGAGGCGATGGCGGTGCCGCGATTGGTGCTGTTGTCGAAGTTCTCCAGCAGCAGCGAGCCCGAGACCCCGTTCGCGAACCGGTCGCACGGGAACTCGACGTGCCAGGTGTACTTCCGGAGGCGGCGGGTGGCGGTGATGCACTGGAGCGGGGTGTCACGGTTGCCCGGGTAGCCGGTGATCTCGACGTAGTTGTTGTACCCCGCGTTGGTCCGCCAGCCGTTCGCGCCGGTGACGTCCTGGATCCTGCGGCCCTTCAGGTCCTTGAGGACCACGAAGCCGTAGTCGTAGTCCGGATTGCGCTTGTTGCGCCACTGGGTCGAGATGTAGCGGGACTTCACCGACCACTTGCCGTACGGCGCCTGGCCGTTGTGGTAGCCGGGGACGAAGACGCCGTTGGGCATCGGGACGTACTTGAAGATGCAGTGACCGGCAGTGGCGACGATGTTCTTCGACCCGGTGTTGATCACGGTACCGGTGCAACGCCACTTGATCGGGCCGATGTTGAAGAACAGGGCACCGACTGATGGGACTCCACTGGAAGGCCAGGACGCCCGCGGGGCCGAGGAGCCCGCGGCCGGTGCCGTCGTCCCGGTGGGGTCGGCCGGATCGGCTGCACTCCGGTCCAGTGGTCCTGACGGTGCTTCTGCATCGGCCGGCGCTGCGGGGAGGTCATCGCTGACCGATGGTTCCGGCTGGTCCGTCACGGCATCCATGGGTGTCAAGGGACAGTGGGATCTCCCCGGTGGCGGAAAGTTGATCTCCCCGCTGGTGGACAGTAAAAGTCCCCAGTGGACAGTTGATCTCCCCGGGGTGGGGTCAGTCGAGGGGGACGACGCCTCGACCGGTGGTCGCCTCGGCAAGGCGGTGGCTGTCGCCCTGGGTGACGACGACGTGGGCGTGGTGCAGGAGCCGGTCGACGGTCGCGGTGGCGAGGGTCTTGGGCATGATCTCGTCGAATCCCGACGGATGAAGATTGCTGCTGACCGCCAGACTGCGACGCTCGTAGGCGGCATCGACCAGGCGGTAGAAGCCTTCGGCAGCGTCGGGCGAGACGGGCAGGAGCCCGATGTCGTCGACGATGATCAGATCGGTTCGAGTGATCCGGGTGATCGCCTTCGACACCGAGTCGTCGACGCGGTGGCGGCGGACCAGGGCGCCGAGGTCTTCGATGGTGAACCAGGCGACGGTCATGCCGGCGTCGACGGCGGCCTGCCCGAGCGCCTCGGTGAAGTGGCTTTTGCCCGTGCCGGACGGGCCGACCTGAGCTTCCCCCGGTGTGCGGGAGGTGCTGATCAGCTGGTCAGAAGGGGTTGGCGGGGTTTCAGGTTCACTTGTTCGGCCGTCGCGTGGTTGGC
>NZ_JBICZB010000093.1:0-26737 GCF_043201815.1 Kitasatospora sp. NPDC048296 | reverse complement strand
GGGCGGCCGCCCCCGCCCGGCGCGCCGGGGCGGGCGGCGCCGGAGGTGTCGCACGGCCCGGCCCGGGGGGGGGGGGGGGGGGCGGCGCCCCCCCGGGGGGCCCCCCCCCCCCCCCCCCCCCCCCCCCTCGGTCGTTCCGGCGACCGTCAGCTGTCGATCTTGAACGACTCGCCGTAGACCTTCCACGCCAGCGGGGGCTTGAGGCCGAGGTTGCCCGCGCGCAGGAAGACCAGCTGCTCGGTGTCCACCCGGTCGGTCTCCTCGTGGGCAGCCTCGGTCTTCATCGCGGCCCGCCGGGCGTCGAGGAAGGCGGCCAGGTAGGTCTTCTCGTCGCCGCCCTGGGCGGGGGTCCTGGCCTTCCGCATGGCGGCGGCCCGGATGCCGCCGAAGCTGACGGGCTCGTCGCCGGGGCCGTGCATGACGATGGCGTCGTAGTAGATGAACTGGCCGAGGGCGTGCAGCCCGTCGGTCTGGGCCTGCATCACCGAGGGGTTGAAGTAGACCCGGTCCCGCTCGTCCGTCTGGGCCTGCTGGAAGACCGGGTCCTGGGCGGCCTTCTTCCAGGCGGCCGTGAAGCTCGGGTCGAGGCCGGCGTGCGAGGCGGAACCGTTGAGCTTGCGCAGCGCCGGCAGGTACTCGGAGAGCGGGTTCCCCGGCTTGAGCTTCTCGTAGTGCTCCAGCAGGTCGAGCATGTCGCCGGTGCCCGAGCAGAAGCCGATGATGCCGGCCGTGTAGCCGCGGCCGTCCTTGATGTCCTCGATGTAGGCGAACTGGGCCTTCCAGTCGAGTGAGGAGTTCTCCGCGCTGGAGACCAACTGCTGGGCGATGTCCTTCAGGTGGGGGTTGTTGAGGTCGTCGCCCGCGGAGGCGGTGGCGGTGGCGGTGGCCCCGGGCTTGGGGGGTTGGGTGGTGCGGTGCGGACGGGCGCTGGCGACCGTGGCGGTGACGGCGGTGATCAGCACCGCGGCCATGGCCACGTGCAGGGCCTTGGGCCGCGACGGCCGGGCGTGTGCGGACGGCATGCGTTCTCCGGGTTCGGTGGACGGTAGGGGCGGCCGGTGTCCGGGGGATCCCGGACACCGGTGAACCGCCGCCGGTCCGTACGGGCGTGGCGTGGCCCGGTCAGGCCTCGGCGGGCGGGTCGGGGTCGGCGGCCGGTGGGGAGGGCAGCTCCGGGAGGAGCACGCCCGGGGTGAGGCGGAAGCGATCCGGGCGGGCGACCGTCCGGCGATCGGCCGGCGCCACCTTGTCCCGGCGCTCCAGCCAGGCGCGCAGCCGGTCGCGTGCGCTGCGGTCCCGCTCGTCGTCCGGGCCCGCCGCCGACGGGCCGGTGGTCTCGCGCAGCAGCACCCGGGCGGGCCGGGCCGCACCGTCCCCCGGCGCGACGTCGACCACCACGAAACCGGTCCCCGGCGGGAAGGCGACCTGTGGCACCTCCCCGTCGTCCCCGAAGGCGGCGGTCCGTCGGCCGGTGGTCGACCAGACGACGAACTCGGCCGAGGTGCCGAGGGCGGCCGCAGGCGAGGCCAGGCCGGCGACCGCCCCCGGTTCGACGAGCGCCAGGCCGACGGAGAAGGCCTCCAGCGCCTCCGGCGTCAGGTCGGCACCCAGCAGCACGGCACCGTGGTGGCTCGGCAGCCGGCGCAGGCCCGAGCCCAGGCAGGCGAGGTACGGGCGAAGCGGCCCCGCGGCGCCACCGCGGGCCTCGGTGAGGAGGGCGGCGCGGTCGGCGGGGACGCCGGAGTCCTCGTGGTGCAGCAGTACGGCCACCAGGTCGGCCTTGAAGTCGTCCTGGCCGGTCGACCGCAGGCCCGGCAGCCGGGTGACGGCCGGCTCCACCCGTCCGGCACAGCGGTGGTAGTGCTCGCCGAGCAGCAGCCGGAAGGCGTCCCGGTCCTCGGGGGCGCTGACGGGGGGTAGTGGCAGGACGTCCGCGGGGGTGAAGTACCGGGCGGGGAGGGCGGCGAGGGCGGCGAGGGCGGGGAGGACCGGCTCGGCCCCAGGGGCGGTAGCGGGCGCAGGGGCGGTAGCGGGTGCTGGCGCCGGTGGTGTCGGTGGCGTCGGGGGCTCCGTCACCCGCGTTCCGGGCCCGCCGGAGCCGGCCGTCGCCGTGGCCGTGGCCGGCGGGCTCTGCTCCGCTTCGTCGGAGGTGAACTCCCGTGCGGGGGCGATCGGTTGGGGCGCCTCGCCGGTGACGGCGGGGCGGGTGGGTGGCTCGACGGCGCGTTCGGTCGGCGTCGGCTCTCCGGTGGCCGTGGCGGTGAACTCCGCCACCGTGGCGGCGGGTTCGGGTGCTCCGCCGGGTGCGGTCGGGCGGCGGGTCCGGCCCGGTTCCCCGATCGGCCCGGCAGCGGACACCGCCGCCTTGCCGTCCGCTCCGGGCACGCCGGCGCTGGTGGCCAGGCCTGCGGGCGCGGTCGGCACGCCGATCGTCGGTACGTCGATCACCGGCGCACCGATCGTCGGCACGGCTGACGGGGCAGGCTCCGGGGCGGCCCCGACCGTCGCCCCGACCGTTTCCCCTGCCGTTTCCCCGACCGGGGCCGGTCGCGGCCCCGGTGCGGGAAGGGCGAACCGCTCGGCGGCCGGAGCCGGGACGGCCCCCGTCCAAGTGCCGTTCAACGAGTGGGAGGCGTGGACGGTGTGGCCCGGGTCGCCGGGCCCGAGCGATCCGGCCGGATCCCCGGTGGCGGGCCTGGACGGCGCGTTGAGCAGCACCAGGCCGTGCATGCGGGCGAGGAACCGGGCGCTGCTCGCCGACGCGGAGTCGACCAGCCCGTGGAGCAGCAGCCCGAACCCCCGGGCGCCGGGAGCCGGCAGCTCGTCGAGCATGGCGCCGAGCTCCTCCCAGACGTGGTGGGGGATCAGCCTGGCCTGTTCGCCGACGACGATCATCGGGCGGGCCGGGTCAGGGCGCAGGAGGCGCGGTGCCCAGGCGAACGGCGGCTCCGGGCGGAGCCAGAGTCCGGCCGGTACCGCCTCCAGGCACCAGAACGGGAAGGCGCGGAAGAGCCCCGGCCCGACCGTCTCCCAACCGGCGGCGCCCTTGCGCCAGGCGGAGCTGACGGTGTCGTGCCGACCGGACGAGCTGAGGCGCAGCAGGTACGGCTCCCAGGAGGCGACGCCCCGGTGGTCGAGCACGGCGGTGGTGTAGCCGGTGCCGCCCGCGACCGGCAGTCCGACCGCGGCGTGGACCGGGCGCCCCAGCCGTTCGGCGAGGCTGCCGGACAGCAGGGCGACCGCGCCCGGGTCGGCCCACGGCGCGCTGACCACGAGCTGGTCGGAGCCGATCGGCAGGGACAGCGCGGCCTCGGTGAAATCCCCCGGGTCCAGTACGGGTTGGGCGGGCGTGCCGACCAGCAGCGGGGTCGTCCCGGGGGGTGTCGCGAGCTGTTGCAGGAAGGGCATCGGCCCCTCGGGCCGGGCCGTGACGTGGTTGAGCCAGTAGCCGGTGGCCAGTCGGTGGATCGACACCGAGGCGGGCAGCTCGCCCGGCCGGGTGGGCGCGACGGCCCGACCGGCGCTCGGTCCGGGCGGTGCGTCGGGGGCGCAGAGGGCGGATCCGGACTCGACGGGGGTCGTGGCCGAGACCGTCTCGCGCAGTCGGCGGGCCCGGCCGCCCGGCGGGCAGCTCCACCAGGTGGCGGGCTCGGCGGAGCCGTTCGGGGCGGTCACCTTGAGGGTGCCGTCGTGCTGGATGGCGACCATGCCGTCCGGGGCGACGACCGTGATCCCCGCCTTGTCGGCCACCACCTCGGCGGGGCGGCGGCCACCGGGGCCGACGGCGGCCAGACCCGAGGCGGCCAGGATCAGGCTGGACGCGCCGCGGGCCCGGGCGATCATGCCGAGCTCGGCCATCTGCTCGCGCAGCACCGGTGCGGCGTCCGTCGCCGCCGCCACCACGACCAGGGCGTTCGGGACGGGCCGAAGGCCGCCCATGGCCGCCGACAGCTCGTCGTCGGTCACCTCGGGCGGGGCGATGACGAAGTGCGGCCCGAGCACGCGCAGGATCGAGCGGCCGGCGCGGCGGGCGGGTGGGGCGGCGGGCTCGGCCACGCGGCGGCCGAACCAGCGCCGCGTGGCCGGCGCGTTGTCGCCCGCCTCGGAGCCGGCCGCCTTCATCGCGGCCTCCGGACGGCTCCGGCGGATGTCCGGCGAGGCTCCACCTCGGCCATTGGCGTCTGCCTCCCTGGTCGGTCATCAGGGCCCGCGCGGGCGGACCTCGCCCAGCTACACGGGATCCGCGGGCACCCGGTTCACTGGCTGCCCGCGGATCCCGCAGCGGGGCCTCAGCCGTTCTCCGCCTCCTGCGACTCGGGGACCAGGGCGGTCTGCAGCTGGACGGTGCGCCGCCGGGTGATGTGCAGCGCCCGGCCGGGCGGCAGCTCACGGGGCTTGACGCTCCCGAACAGCACGCCCTCGCTCGGCGGGCAGGACAGCAGCACCGCCGGGGTGTTGACCTCCTGCAGCCGGCGCATCAGCGGGTCGGACATGGCCCGGCCGGCGCCGTTGGCGCTGCGCGCCACGATCAGGTGCAGGCCGAGTTCGGTGCCCTGGGCGAGGTGGTCGAGCAGCGGGGCGAAGGGGTGGCCGGTGATCGGAGCGGTGATCAGGTCGTAGTCGTCGACCACGATGAACAGCTCCGGGCCGGTCCACCAGTCCCGCAGCTTCAGCCGGGCGGGGGAGATGTCCTCGCCGGGCACCCGTCCCTCCATCGCCCGGGCCGCGCCCTGGACGACCTGCTTGAGGACGTCCACCGCGACGGCGTGGCCGAGCCGGTACTCCTCCGGGACGCAGTCGAACAGGCCGCGTCGGAAGTCGATCAGCATGATCCGGGCCTCGGCCGGGGTGTAGGCGGAGGTGATGCCGTTGATCAGCAGGCGCAGCAGGTTGGTCTTTCCGGACTCGCTGTCGCCGATCACGGTGAGGTGCGGGGTCTCCTCGAAGTCGTGCCACAGCGGGGAGATCTGGCGGTCCTCCAGGCCGAGCGGCACCTTGAGCCGGCCCGCGGCGGGCGGCAGCTCGGCGGCCTTCAGGACCAGCGGGAGCATCCGGACCTGCGGGGCGCGCGGGCCGCTCCAGTGGTCGTTCACGGCCTGCACCAGGTCGGTGACGGCGTCGGCGAGGTCGCCGGTGTCGCCGACGCCGTCCATCCGCGGCAACGCGGTGAGGAAGTGCAGCTGCTCCTCGGTGAGTCCGCGGCCCGGGATCTTGGGGACGGTGGCGGCGGCCCGCATGTTGATCACGGAGTCCACGTTGTCGCCCAGCCGCAGCTCGAACTTGGTGCCGAGCTGGTCGCGCAGCGCGCTGGTCACCTCGGCCCAGCGGGTCGCGGTGATGACGAGGTGGACGCCGTAGTTGAGGCCGCGTCCGGCGACCAGGCCGAGGATCTGCACCAGCTCGCCGAACTCCTGGCGCACGGTGTTCCAGCCGTCCACGACCAGGAAGACGTCGCCGTGCGGGTCGTCGGCCAGCTCGGGGTCGCCGGCCGCCCGGCGCCGTCGGAAGGCGGCGGCCGAGTCGATGCCGAGCCGGGCGAAGCTCTGCTCCCGGCGGGCGATGATGGCGTTGATCTCGGCGATGGTGCGGCCGACCCGCTCCGGGTCATGCCGGCCGGTCACCCCGCCGACGTGCGGCAGGTCGCGCAGCGCCGACAGTCCGCCACCGCCGAAGTCCAGGCAGTAGAACTGCACCTCGCGCGGGGAGTGGGTGAGCGCCAGGCCGGTGATCAGGGTGCGTAGCAGATTGCTCTTGCCGCTCTGCGGGCCGCCGGCGATGCCGACGTGCCCGCCCGCCCCGGAGAGGTCGGCGGTGAGCAGGTCGCGCAGCTGCTGGAACGGCCGGTCGACGACGCCGATCGGGACGGACAGCCCGCCGCGCAGCGGCCACCCTTCCGTGGTCAGCCCGTGCTCGGGGCTGGGGGAGAGCGGCGGCAGCAGCTCGTCGAGGGTCGGCGGCACGTCCAGCGGCGGCAGCCAGACCCGGTAGGCCGGCGGGCCCGCGTCGGTCAGCCGCTCGGCGGCCAGGTCCAGCAGGGTGCGGGCGGTCTCCTCCGCCTCCTCGGCGGCCTCGGGTTCCGGCACCACCGGCTGCTGGCGGGGTGTCACGTACTCGGTCCCGAACGGCACGACCTGCCCGGCCACCGCCGCCTGCCGCGCCGGGCTGGGCTTCTGCTGGCGGTACGGCCCGGAGACGTAGGCGGCCTTGAACCGGTTGAGGGTGGCGATGTCGCTGCGCAGGATGCCGTTGCCGGGCTGCGAGGGCAGGTGGAAGGCGTCCGGCACCCCGAGCACGCCGCGGCTCTCCATGGCGGAGAAGGTGCGCAGACCGATCCGGTAGGACAGGTGGGACTCCAGGGCGTGCATCCGGCCCTCGTCCAGGCGCTGCGAGGCGAGCAGCAGGTGGACGCCGAGCGAGCGGCCGAGACGGCCGATCATGATGAACAGGTCCATGAAGTCCCGGTGGGCGGCGAGCAGTTCGGAGAACTCGTCGACCACCACGAACAGCGTGGGCAGCGGGTCCAGCTTGACGCCGGAGGCCCGGGCGGCCTCGTAGTCCAGCAGCGAGGTGTAGTTGCCCGCCGAGCGCAGCAGCTCCTGGCGGCGCATCATCTCGCCGTGCAGCGCGTCGCGCATCCGGTCCACCAGGCCGGCCTCGTCGGCCAGGTTGGTGATCACCGCCGAGGTGTGCGGCAGGCGGTCCAGGCCCAGGAAGGTCGCGCCGCCCTTGAAGTCGACCAGCACGAAGTTGAGCGTCTCCGAGGAGTGCGTCAGCGCGAGGGCCAGCACCAGGGTGCGCAGCAGCTCGGACTTGCCGGAGCCGGTCGCGCCGATCAGCAGGCCGTGCGGGCCCATGCCGCCCTGCGCGGACTCCTTGATGTCCAGGTCCACCGGGGTGCCGTCCGAGCCCAGGCCCAGCGGCACCCGCAGGCGCTGCTCCTTGGTTCGGTCGGCCCACGCCCGACGGACGTCGTGCCGGTGCAGGTCCTTGATCCCCAGCAGCGAGGTCAGGTCGAAGTCGGTGGCCAGTGGCTCGGCGCCGTCGGTGGAGTCGCCGAGCCGGTAGGGCGCGAGGACGGCGGCGTAGCGCCGGGCCGCCGTGGCGGTGAGCGCGTCGGGGCGGCCGAGCGCGGTGACGCTCTCCTTGCGGTCACGGTCGGAGCCGACCAGCTCCAGCGCGCCGTCCGCGGTGATCCGCAGCCGCAGCCGGTGCTTGGCGTGCTTCCACTCCAGTGCGTCGGCCACGTCCAGCACGGTGGCGTTGCGGTAGCCGGCCAGTGCGGCCCGCCCGGAGGTGGGCAGGCGCACCCCGTCGACCAGGATCAGGGTGTACGGCTCCTCGCGGCCGGGCTGCGCGTCCGGCTCCCAGGGGCCGCGAGCGGCGAACTCGGCGCCGAGCAGTTGCTCCAGCTCCACCATCGAACCGGCCACCAGGCGGACCGGGCCGGCGCCGTCGCTCTCGCTCGGGTGCAGGGCGTGCGGCAGCCACTTCAGCCAGTCCCAGTCGGCGCGCCGCTCGGGGGCCGCCACCACGCCGATCCGCAGCTCGTCCGGGGCGTGGAAGAACGCCAGCTGCGCCACCATCGCCCGGGCCAGCGCACGGGCGCCCTCGCCGGCGTCCGCCGCACCGCCCTCATCGGCGCCGGCGGCCTGCTCGCTCGGCTCGACCCGCAGCACCACGTGCGGGTAGCCGCGCACGTGCACCGCGATCGGCTGCTCGGGCAGCGTGCCGTAGGCGTGGATGAACCGCCGCAGCGCGTGCGCGCTCAACGGCTCCAGGTCCTCGACCGGCTTGGTGGCCAGCGGGGCGAGCCGCACGGCCAGCCGCTGCGCGCCCACCGCGATCCGCACGTCGCCGAAGTCGGGGTGGGCCGCCCGGCGCTCCCACAGCCGCGAGGTGCGCACCATCGAGGCCAGCGCGGCGGGCTCCGGGTGCCGCCAGGCCAGCGCCCGCTGCTGCTTGACGGTGTGGCGCCGGACCTGGCGGCGGATCTGCGACAGGTAGCGCAGGTAGTCCCGGCGCTCGCCGCGCAGCTGCCGCTTGCGGTCGCTCTCGCCCCGGATCATCTGGGTGACCAGCATGCCGACGGCGGACAGGGCCATCATGCCGATCGCGACGTAGGTCAGCGGACCGCCGGCGGAGTTCGGGTTGAGGAAGATGAACACCATCGACAGCGAGCTCAGCGCCATCGGCGCCATGGTGAGCATGGTGGACAGCCCGCTCTGCGGCTCGGGCAGACCGGGCGGCTCCTGCAGCTGGATGTCGCCGTCCGGCATCTCCGGCCCGGAGCGCCTGGGCGGACGCTCAACCACGACCTGACTCAACGGGCCTCTCCTCACACGCGCGTGGACGTCGCCCTGAGGCACGGAACGCGGTCCCGGAAGGGTTCACCTGATTCTGCCGAGGAAGCCCGGGGCTTCAGGACTCCGTCGGGAATTCCGCAAACCGGGCTGGGTGATCAGGCTGCAAGGTCGAGTGCGGCGAGGTGTGAGGTTCTTGTCCTGCCGAGTGGTGTGTCGGTGAGCCAGGCGTCAAGGCGGACGAGGTTGATCGCGGTTGCGGCGAGCACGTTGCCGAGGTGGGTCTTGGCCAGGCCGGTGTAGCGGGTGCGGCGGATGCCGGTTCGGCGCACGGTCTGCGAGATCGTGCCCTCGACACCGGCCCGGACGTCGTAACGGGCCTTCCACTCCTCGGTCTGCTGCTCGATGCGGCGTTGCTCCAGGACCTGCTGCTGCTCTCGGGGCAGGAGGGTGAGGCTGCGGCCGTATCTGCCGTTTGCGGCCTTGGTGCACTGCGGCCGGACCGGGCACGGATCGCAGTCCTGAAGCGCGAAGTGCACCCGGGTGATCGGGGTTCCGCTGGGTTTGCGCTGGTCGGACCAGCTGACGCTGACCGCTCCGTGCGGGCAGGTGACCTTCCGTGCGTCCCAGTCGACGATGAAGGCGCTCTGGGGGATGTGCCCGCCCTCGTGGCGCTCGTGGACCGTGTCCGCTCCGACAGGCCCGAGCAGGTCGATCCGGTGCTCGTCGCGGGCGGCGACGATGTGGGCGGCGGTGACGTAGCCGGCGTCCACAGCGTGCTCGTCCGGAAGTAACTCCCTTGCTGCCAGGCCCTGGTGGATGGATTCGGTCATCTCGGTGTCGGCGACGGTCGCGTCCGTGGTGGCGACATGGGTGATCACGTGCGGGGCGTCCGGTTCGCAGGCCTCGCTCAGGTGGGTCTTGTAGCCGCACCAGCCTGAGCCGCGCTTCACGCTGTAGCGGGCCTGTAGGTCGTAGGGCGAGGCCAGGCGGCGTCTGCCCGGCGGGAGGTCCTTCGCCTCCCGCCAGCGCACCCCCTCACCGTCACGGTGGTACTGCTCGACCCAGGCCCGTCGCAGGACCTGGACGGCGGGAACCTCCCGCAGCCAGGCGGGTGCACCGGGGTTGAAGGCCGCCTCCAGAAGAGCGAAGCCGTCCCGGCCGACCTGCTCGGCCCATTCCTGTCGGACGTTCTCGCCTTTGGGGAAGCGGTAGGAGTCGATCCGGGCGCCGTAGCGCTCGACCCAGTCGGCGGTGACGCATCCCGCCAGCCACTGCGGAGCGGCCGCGGCCAGGGCCTCCAGGGCCGCCCGCAGGGTCTCACCGACGAACTCCATCCGGTTCAACACCCTTACTGCGGCCACGACATGGGTGGAGTCGGTCCGCTGGCGACCGCCTGCCCGCAGCAGCCCGAGCCCGGAGATCCTCGCCAGGACCAGATCCAGGACCCGCTCCTCCAGACCGTGCTCGATCAGCCGGGCGCGGAAGTCGCCCAGGACCGTGAAGTCAAAGCCGGGATCGTCCAGTTCCAGGCCGAGCAGGAACTTCCAGTCCATCCGGGCCCGCACCTGGTCGGCGGCCTGCCGGTCGCTGAGGCCCTCCGCGTACTGCAGCACCGACACCAACGCCAGAGCTCCCGGCGAGACCGCCGGCCGACCCCGCACGGGGAACGCCTCCGCGAACGACCCATCCTCGAACAGCGGCCCCAACGCATCCCGGAGGCGGATCGCCAGCGTTCCCTTCGGAAACGAGGCCCGCACCACCCGCGCGGTCAGCTCCGGCACCCCGACATCCCGCCGCGACTCCAGCGACACCCGACCCCCTTGATCGACGACAAGCCGAGCCTGGCAGCTGGAGCCATCCGCCGTCACCGGTTTGCGGAATTCCCGACGGAGTCCTTCAGCTCCGGGAGGAATCGGCTCCTTGGATCGGAGCCGCGAAGCGGCGGAGTTCTCTTCCATGTGCTCTGACCTTCCGGTTTGATTTTTCGATTTTGCGCGAAATACGTTCTTTCGCGTGAAGATCGTTGTCCGGGTGAAGCTGGAGCCGTCGCGGTATCAGGCGGACGCGCTCGCTGCGACGCTGCGCGCGTGCAACCGGGCCGCGAACCACATCTCCCGCGTCGCCTTCGAGAAGAAGGAGATCCGGCGTAACGGCTTGCAGCCGTTGGTGTACCGACACGTCAAGGACGAATACGACCTGGGAGCGCAGGCCGCCGTGCGGTCGGTGAAGAAGGTCTGCGACGCCTACACCACGTTGCGGGCGAATCTCAGGGTCGGGAATCTGGGGCCGAAGGGGTCGAAGCGACGGAACAAGGCCGAGTCCAAGCCGATCAGCTTCCGTGACGATGCGGCGCAGCCGTTCGATGACCGGATGCTGTCGTGGAACACCGACACGAGGACCGTGTCCATCTGGACCATGGCCGGGCGGTTGAAGGGCATCGGGTTCCGCTGCTCTCCGGGCGCGCTCAAGATGATTGCCGACCATCGGCAGGGCGAATCGGATCTGGTGGTCCGTGATGGCCAGTGGTACCTGTTCGCGACCTGCGACATCCCCGAACCTCCGGTCTCCGAACCGGCCGACTGGCTCGGCGTGGACCTCGGGATCGTCAACATCGCCACCACCTCCGACGGCACGGTCATGTCCGGGCGCCGTCTGGAGCGCTACCGCAAGCGGATGAGCTACCTGCGGGCCAAGCTGCAGGCCAAGAAGACCAAGAACGCGAAACGCCGGTTGAAGGCGATCCGCCGCCGCGAGGCCCGGTTCGCCACCGACGCCAACCACCGCATCTCCAAGACTCTCGTCACCACCGCTGAACGCACCTCTCGCGGGATCGCCCTGGAAGACCTGACGGGCATCCGCGAGAGGGTCAAGGCCAAGCACGACCAGCGGTACCGCCTCCACTCCTGGGCGTTCGCCCAGCTCGGAACCTTCGTGGAGTACAAGGCCCAGCGCGTCGGGGTTCCCGTCGTGCACGTCAATGCGGCCTACACCTCCCGTCAGTGCTCCGCCTGCTGGCACACCCACAAAACCAATCGAGTGGATCAAGCGACGTTCGCGTGCCGCGCCTGCGGGACGACCATGCACGCGGATGTCAACGGCTCCCGCAACATCCGCCACCGTGCGGCTGATGCGTGGCAGCGGGGCGCAGTCAACCGCCCCAGCAGCGTCTAGCGCTGCTGAGACGAGGTGACCACCGGTGGGGCGACTCATCGGGCACATGGTCAACCTCAAGCCCGGCCCTCAGGGCCGGGTCGTTGACCGAATCGGTGCCCGTCCCGGTGAACCGCCACCGCCGGTGTTTCCGTGCAGCCGGGCGAAGGCCCGCAGACCGGAGGAGGGAACGCATGAGTGGTGGAGCCGTGGCCGGCCTGTGCAGACTGAGGTTCCGTGCGCCCGACTCGGCGTTCGAGCTGGCCGTGCCGTCCGACGTGGTCCTGGCGGACCTCCTGCCGGCCGTGCTCGCGCACGCGGGCGCCGAGGTCGAGGAGGCCGGTGCCGAGCACTCCGGCTGGGTCCTGCAGCGGGTCGGCGAGGAGCCGCTCGACGAGGAGCTGACGCTGGACGCGCTCGGCCTGCGCGACGGCCAGGAGCTCTTCCTGCGCCCGCGCACCGCCGAACTGCCCCCGGTCCACTTCGACGACCTGGTGGACGGGGTGCGCAGCGGCATGCTGGAGCGCCGCGACTCCTGGCGTCCGGCGCTCACCCACCACCTCGCGGTGGCCTCCGCGCTGACCGCCCTGGCCGGCGGTCTGGCGCTGCTGCTCCAGCCCGGCCCCGCCCAACTGCGCTGCGCGGCCGCCGCGGTGGTTGCCGTGCTGCTCCTGGTCGGGGCCGGCGGTGCCACCCGCACGGTGGGCGACAGTGCCGCGGGCACCGCCCTGGGCGCCGCCGCGATCGGCTACGCCGTCACCGCCGCCGCCCTGGTGCCCGGTCTGAACGGCACCGACCGGCTGCTGTCCGGCGGCTCCGCCGCGGCCGGCGCCACCGTGCTGGCCCTCGCCGTGGTCGGCGCCTCGGCGCCGTTCTTCCTCTCCGTCCTGTTCGCCGGCCTGGTCGCCCTCGGTGCGGGCGTGCTGGCCCTGCGGGACGTGCCGCCGGGGCACTCGGCGGCGATCCTGGCCTGCGCCGCGGTGCTCTCCGGGGCCTTCGCCCCCGGCCTCGCCTTCAAGCTCGCGGGGCTCAGGGTGCCCGCGCTGCCGCGCAACGCCGAGGAGCTCCAGGAGGACATCGAGCCGTTCCCGGCTGCGGACGTCCTCGCCCGCGGGGACGTCGCGGACGGCTACCTGACCGGCTTCCTCGGCAGCATCGGCCTGGTCGGCGCCGCCTGCCTGACCCTGCTGGCCGGCGCCGACGGCTGGGGCCCGGCCGCGACGGCCGCCGACCTCGCCGCGCTGCTCCTGCTGCACGCCCGCGAGATCGGCAGCCTCTGGCAGCGCCTCGCCGTCCTGCTGCCCGGCCTGTACGGGCTGGTGCTGCTGGCCGGCCGGTTCGGCCTGGCGGGCGGCTGGCAGGACCGGCTCACCCTGGTCGCCGTCCTGCTGGGGGTCGCCGCGGTCCTGCTGGTCGTCGCCTGGACGGTGCCCGGCCGCCGGCTGCTGCCCTACTGGGGGCGCGCCGCGGACCTGCTGCACTCCCTGACGGCCTTCGCCCTGCTGCCGCTCGCCCTGCAGACCCTCGGCTTCTACCACCTGATGCGAGGAATGGCCGGCTGACGCCCCGCCCGCCACCCCGCCCGTCCGCACCACCGATCCCGGAAGAGGTCCCATGCAGTCCAGACGCGACCAGGTGCAGGCCCACCTGTTCGTGATGAGCCGGGTCTCCTCCGGGATGCTGCGCGGCGAGCCGGACGCGCCCGACACCCCCGTCGCCCGGACCACCCGGGGCGCCATGGTCGGGCTCGCCGTCGGACTGCTGATCGGCGTCGGCGCCGGGGTCTACGGGCTCGTCAAACCCGGTGGCGCGACCGGCTGGAAGAAGCCCGGCACCCTGGTCGTGGTCGAGGAGAGCGGCGCCCGCTACCTCTACGCCGGCGGGCAGCTGCGCCCGGTGCTCAACCAGGCCAGTGCCCGGCTGCTCGCCGGGGACCAGTTCCGGTCGGCGACGGTCAGCGCGGGCTCGCTGGACGGCGTTCCGCGCGGGGCGGTGGTCGGCCTCGTCGGCGCCCCCGACGGTCTCCCGGCCGACCAGGACCTCGGTCAGGCCGACTGGTCGGCCTGCGCGGTCCAGACCGCCCAGGGCGGCCAGACCGCCCAGGGCGGCCAGACCGCCCCGGGCGCGCGGGCCACGCCGCAGCTGTCCCTGGCGATCGGCCTGCGCCGCGGCGCCCGGCCGCTCTCCGACGAGCAGGCCGTCCTGGTGGCTGGGCCGGACGGTACGGCCCAACTCGTCTGGCGGGGACGCAGGTTGCGGGTGGACGCCGGCAGCGGCGCGCAACGCGCCCTCGGCTACGGCAGCGCCACGCCGTACCCGGTGACGGCCGGCTTCCTCGACACCCTCCCGGTGGGCCCGGACCTCCGGGCCCCCGAGCTGCCCGGGCGGGGCACGGCAGGACCGGCGCTGGCCGGCAAGCCCACCCGGATCGGCCAGCTGTTCACGGGCCCGGGCGGCGAGCGCTACCTGCTCACCGGGGACGGACTCGTCCCGCTCGGGGAGACGCTGTTCCAGCTCGTCCAGGGCGATCCGCGGATCCAGCAGGAGGCCTACGCCGGCGCACCCGTCACGCTCGGGCCGGTCGGCCCGGCGGACCTCGCGGCGCACCTCGCCGGTGCCACCGCCGCGGCGGCTTGGGCCGGCAACGAACTTCCCCCCCGGCCACCGCAGTTGGCGGCCGCCGGGCAGGGCCAGGTGCCCTGCGCCGAGCTGCGGGCCGGCGCCGCCCCGGGGGCGGTCGCGGTCGGCCTGCTGGACGCCGCCGCCGTGGCCGGGCAGCCTCCGGCCGCCCAGCCCGGGGTCACCCCGGCCTGCAACGGCGCCGACCGGATCGTGGTCCGCCCGGGCGGCGGCTCGCTGGCGCGGGCCGTCACCGCCTCCGGGGCCGGCTCGACCCTCTACCTGGTCACCGACACGGGGGTGAAGTACCCGCTGCCCTCGCCGGCGACCGCCAAGCAACTGGGCTACACCAAGGCCGCCCCGGCGGCCGTCCCCACCCGGCTGCTCGGCCTGCTGCCCACCGGGCCGAGCCTCGACCCGGCCGCGCTCACCGGCGGCGGCGTGGTCGAACCGCCCACCACCACGAACCCCTGCGGGGGCTGAACCCGGGGGCGCCGCGATTCCGTTCAATGTGCCGGGCCGCGGACCCCTGACCCACCCGGAGGCGCCGGCGACCGGCCGGTGCCCGCCTCAGAGAAGGGAAGTCACATGGCCGGCAACAGCATGCTCAACGACCCGGCGGTCGTCCAGCAGGTGCTGACCACCGTGGAGTCGCAGGACGCGCACATGGAGCAGACCCAGCGCCAGATCAACGCCATCGTCGACGAGATCAAGACGCACTTCCAGGCCGCGGCGAGCACCGTCTTCGTCGAGAAGATGCAGGACTGGCAGGCCAAGTACGACCAGGTGCGCCAGCAGTACACCAAGTTCCACGAGCTGCTCGCCAGCGGTTCGGGCCTGATCCAGCAGGAGGGCCAGACCTCCGTCCACATCGTCTCGGGCCTCGGCGCGGGCGAGGACGTCCTCAAGGGCCTGAGCTGACGCCCGTCCTGAGCTGACGCCGGCGGGCGACGCCGGCGGCACACCCACCGGTCGGGTCAGGACCGGGACCACCACAGCCGCTCGAAGGAGACCAACGATGTCCGACGGCAGGATCGAACTCCACCACCAGCAGATCGACGAGGCCGCGGCGATGCTGCGCCAGCAGAGCGCCCTCATGCACGAGATGATGGAGCAGACCCGCACCTTCCTCACCCAGGGCCTCGGCCACGAGCTCCACGGCGAGTACGCCGACCAGGGCAAGGCCTACTCCGACATCCTGTCGGCCGCGGACAACGCCATGACCGACGACGTCACCAAGGCCGCCGCCGCCCTGGATGAGGTCCACGGCCTGATCCGTGACTCCGACCGCACCGCCGGCTCCAAGTTCCAGCTCCACTAGGCGCGGGTGAGTCGCGGTGACCGACGACGAGAAGGCCGAAGAGGACTGGAAGAAGAAGGAGGAGGAGAAGCGCAAGCAGAAGGAGAAGGAGGCGAGGGAGAAGCAGGACCAGAAGGAGAAGGACGACGCCAACAGCTTCAAGGTCACCGAGAACTTCCTGCTCGACTTCGCCCACACCAAGCTGTCCAAGATGCTGGAGGACCTGAAGACCCACCCCACACGGTTGGCGCTCAAGGAGTTCGTCCTCGGTATCGGCGGCGGCAAGTTCTCCGGCGACTACGCGAAGCTCCTCCCGGGCGGCGGCCCCGCGGTGCTGCCGAGCACGAAGGCGCTCCAGGACGCCTTCACCGCGTACTGCACCGCCCTGGAGGCCCAGTTCAAGACGCTGGAGGACCAGGTCCAGGCCATGATCGACGACCTGGAGTCGGCCCAGACCACCCTCAACCACGGTGGGGACGACGCCCTGGCGGCCGCCGAGATGATCTACCTGGTCAGTGACGTCCTCGGCGGTGGCGGCGGCATCCGGTAGTCCGCGACCGGGTGCCCGGCACCGATCCCCTGCCCGACGGCGCTCCCGCCGTCACCCCTGACCGCGGGGCGGGCCGAACCCCTCCTCCGGCCCGCCCCGCGCACGCCCGAGCCTCATGGAGCTGTGACACCGATGGCCACCACCAACTGGGAATCCGTCCTGCCCGTGTTCGCGTCCTCCGACCGGACGACGTTCGCCCAGCGCAGCAGCGTCACCGGTGACGACAAGGTCCAGTGGATCGCCAACCACAAGTACGAGACCCTGACGTACTTCAAGCAGACCGGGGGCGACGAGGGCTACGACGCCTGGTGGTCGTACAACTACACGGACTCCACCGGCCGTCCGTGGAGCCACGTGATCGGCTGCAACCTCAACTGGAAGCAGTTCACGGACGAGACGACCGACCTGGGCAAGTGGATCCGCCAGGGCTACGACGTGCTGATGCCGCTCGCCCACTCGCCGTACGAGAACGACACCCTGAGCCCGTGGAGCTTCGACACCGCCGTGTCGACACTGACCGGCGCCGAGCAGCTGCTGCAGACCTGGGCGCCGCAGGTCCGGGGCTGGGCCGGTGACATCAACGCGCCCGGGGCGGACTGGCAGGGCACCGCGGCGGGCGTGTTCAAGACCATGCTCAGCCAGTTCGGCGACAAGATCGAGGGGCTCGCCAAGGCTCTGCAGGACAAGCACGTCGACACCCTGCTCAAGACCGGCCGGGACGCCACCCAGCAGGCGATCCACACCATGTGGGACGGCCAGGAGGCCTACCGCAACAGCAGGCTCGCCTGGCCGGTCAACCCGATGCTGGACGCGCTGGTGGAGGGGATGTCCACGGCGAAGGTCACGGTCTCCGAGAACCCCGTCAGCACCATGGACGGCAGCGCGATAGCCGGTTACGACGTGAGCTTCACGGTCACCACCGCCTGGGGCGACCCGCACGGTGACGACTTCTGGAAGCAGGCCGAGAAGCGCGCCAAGGAGATGTGGCTCAAGAACGTCGCCGACATCCTCGACAAGGCCGCCGGCGACGCCGTGAAGATCCTCGACGCCGCCTACGTCCCCGCGATCCAGGGCCTGAAGGACGGCATCCACGTGAAGACGCCCAAGGCGCCGTACCGCCCCCCGCAGGACGACCCGCTGGGCGGCAACAACGACCCCTTCTCCGACATCAGCAAGAACCTCAGCGACATGAACAAGAACATGAACGACTCGCTGAACGACATGAACAAGGGGATCAGCGACAACTTCAAGGGGATGAACGACAACTTCAAGAGCCTCACCGGCGGCGGCCCCAACGGCCCCGGCCCGTTGACCACCGGGCCGGGCGGGCTCGGCGGGAGCGAGCACGGTGGCCTGCCCGGGCTCGGCGGCGGCAGCTCGGGCCTGCCCGGCGGCGGTGGTTCGGGTCTGCCCGGCGGCGACGGCTCCGGCGTCCCCGTGCTGGACAAGAACGGCAAGCAGATCTTCGACGCGAACGGCAACCCGGTCACCGTGCCGCCGGGCAGCCACATCGACCCGACCACCCACCAGGTGATCGGCCCGGACGGCAAGCCCGTGCTCGGCCCCGACGGCAAGCCGATCACCGTCCCGGACGGGGCGAGCGTCGGCACCGGCTCGGGCGACCACATGAAGGTGCCGCCGGGCTCGCACGTCGACGACAAGGGCCGGGTGATCGGCCCGGACGGCCAGCCGGTCCTGGACCGGAACGGCAACCCGGTCGTCGTCGAGCCGGGCTCCCGGATCGACGGCGACGGCACCCTGCTGGACCCGGACGGCCGGCCGGTCTCCGAGGTCTCCCAGCTGATGGCCGACCAGCGGCACGCCTTCGAGAGCGGCTTCGACAGCGGCGGTGGCGACGGACTGCTCGGCGGCGGCGGGTTCGGCTCCGGGGGGTACTCCTACCACCCCGGCGGCTCGCTGCTCGGCGGATCCGGCGGCTCGGACGGCCTCGGCCTCGGAGGCTTCTCCGGCACCGGGCTGATGCCCGGCGGCCGCAGCGGCCTGAGCTCGAAGGCGCTGGCCAACGGCGGCGACCCGAACACCGCCCAGGCGCGGGCGGCGGCGGAGGCGGCCGACGCCGCCGAGAAGGCCGCCCAGGCCCGGGCGGCCGCCGAGGCCGAGAAGAACGCCCTGACCGGCAAGGGCATGTCCACCACCGGCGGCATGCCGCCGATGATGCCGCCCGGCGCGGGTGCCGGCGGCGCGCCCAACCAGAAGGACAAGGACCGCCAGCGCACCACCTGGCTGGCGGAGGACGAGGAGGTGTGGGGCACCGAGAGCACCGGGGTCGCCGGCGTCATCGGCCGCTGACCCGCCCCGCACTCCGGGTGGCACCACCCGCCCCACCCGTCCCGGCGAGACCCCGGCCCCGGCCGGAGAGAAGGAACGAACCATGCCCACGACCGCCGACCCGTTCGGCCCCGACGGCCTCTTCGGCTCGATGAGCGAGGAGATCGAGCAGGCCATGGAGGCCATGAGGGCCCACCAGAAGCGGGCCGAGGAGATCCAGGCCGAACTCTCCCGCTCCTCCGCCACGGTCACCTCCAAGGACCGCATGGTGACCGTCAAGGTGGGCCCGCAGGGCCAGGTCCTCGGGCTCACCTTCCACACCACCGGCTACCAGGAGATGGCCCCCTCCCAGCTCGGCAAGCTGCTCACCGACCTGCTCAACGAGGCCCGGGCCCAGATGGGCGAGCAGGTGATCCGGGCGATGAAGCAGTTCGAGGGCGTGGGCGACATGCTGCGGCTCGGGCTCAGCGGCGGCAGCAATCTGGACCAACTGCTGGAGCCGCTGCGCTCGATGAGGCCGGGTCACGACGCGGACGCCGAGGCCGAGCGCCGCCGGGCCGGCCGCCAGGAGGAGTTCCGTGAGTAGCGACTCCAACGTCTTCGCCAAGACCCAGGAGCTCAAGAAGCGGTTCGCCGAGTTCGGCCAGCTGTCGGACCTGATCGACAAGGTGATCACTGACGTCAAGACGGTCAACGACCTGAACAAGAAGGTCGGCGGCGACGACGAGATCGGCAAGCAGTACCACGAGCAGGTGGACAAGGCCACCAAGGACCTGGAGACCTTGATGAGCAACATCAAGGACACGGTCAGACAGGCGGGCGAGAACGGCATCAACTTGGTCGCCGACCTCGACTACGCGGAGGACACCGCCCAGGACATCATGAGCAGCATGTAGGAGAAACCACCCCGTGTCGTACCCGTCGCTCGACCCCGGCGAGTTCCTCTCCAACCTCTTCGGCGTGCTCTCCGGAACGCCCTGGCCCCAGGTCAAGGAAGGCGAACTGCGCGACGTCCGCGACGCGTACGAGGTACTGGCGAAGGAGATCCCGCAACTCCACGAGCTGATCGCGACGGTGGCGATCAAGGCCCGCCAGGAGTTCGAGGGGGAGGCCGCCCGGTCGTTCAGCAACGCGATGAACGCCTACATCGGCCTCGGCGGCGGGAAGAACGACACGGACCAGGTCAAGCAGGCCGCGGACACCGCGCAGGCGCTCGCCGACTGCGCGGGCGACGTCGCCAACTCGGTCGAGTACACCAAGTGGATGGCGATCGCCCAGCTCATCCAGCTGGTCTTCGAGATCGCCATGGCCACCCTGTGGGCGCCGTTCACCTTCGGCGAGAGCTTCTCCGGCCTGTCGCTGGCGTACTTCTTCACCCGGCAGGCGCTCTGGATGCTGCTGAAGTTCCTGATCAAGTCGATCCTGATGCACACCTTCACGGGCATCGTGACCGGCATGCTGATGGACTCGATCATCCAGGGCATCCAGATGTCGCACGGTGACCGCAAGAAGTTCGACCTCGACGGCACCTTCAAGCAGAGCGTGCTCAACGGCGTCATCGGCGGGGCGCTGGCCGGGCCGATCAACCTGCTCGGCATGGGCCTGGGCAAGCTGATCGGCAACCTGATCGGTAAGAACGCCGGGAAGGTCCTCTCCAAGGAACTGTCGAATGTCATGAAGAACGGTGACAAGGAGGCGCTCAAGCACCTCCTGGACACCGTCACCAAGGAGGCCGGCGGCTCGGCGCTCTCCGATCTGGAGAAGGCCGGCGCCAGGTCCATCGGCAAGGCCGGCGGCTCGGCGCTCTCCGATCTGGAGAAGAGCGGCGCCAAGTCGGTCGTCAAGGCCGGCAGTTCGGGGCTGGAGGGCGCCGGGAAGGGCGGTGCCGGGGCGGCCGCGAAACTGTTGACCGACGAGCAGGCCAAGGCCTTCTCCGAGTCGCTCGGCCGGCACCTGCAGCGCGTCGAACCGTGGCTGAAGGAGGGCTTCGGCAAGGCGGGCGCCGGCAGCGTCGCCGAGCGCTTCACCGAGAACCTCGCGGGCTCCTTCGAGAAGCACCTCGGCACGCAGCTCGGCAAGGACGCGGCCAGGAAGCTCGGCCAGGAGTACGCAGAGGCCTTCGTCGCCGGCTGGACCAAGCACGGCGCCGGCAACGAGTCGCTCGGCGTCGTGCTGCGCTCCGTGCTGGAGCACGGCGGATCGGAGCTCGGCGAGCACGGCATCTCCGCGCTCGCCGACCACCTGCCCAAGCTGGCCGCCGCCATGGGCGAGGGGAACAAGCTCTACCGACTGGGCTTCGCGATCGGCTCCCAGCTGATGGAGGGCGTGCAGGGCAACCTCGCCGAGGGCTTCTACAACCTCATCTTCGACGACAGCCACAAGTTCACCACCAGCGCCGCCACCTTCGGTGCGGGCATGGGGATGGGCCTGCTCGGCAAGGGCCTGCACGCCGGATTCCACAAGACCGGCATCGGGCAGGCGTGGACCTCGTACGTCCAGAACATCCAGTTCAAGGAGATCCAGGCCGGCAAGGGCACCTACTTCCCGCCCTACCACCCGATGACCCTGCTGTCGCTGGCCAGCAACCTCGCCGGCCACCCGGCGCCCTTCCCGGTGCCCCGACTCGGGCCGCACCACGAGGAAGTGACAGCAGGTCATGTCCTGGGCTACTCGCGCGGGTCGGGCGAGGCGCCGGACGTCGAGTACGCGGCGCTGTTCGCCAAGGCCTTCGGCCAGGCGGACCTGCACAGCCTCTTCGCCGACCCGACGCCCAAGCCGGTGCCGACCACGTCGAGCGGCGGCGGCCCGACCACCGGCAAGCACAACCCGGCGACGGGTTCCGGAAAGGCGGACACCTCCGGCGGCAAGCTCGACCGCCCGAGCCCGGTGCAGACCGAGGGCGGCAAGCCCGCCCCGGGGCGCCCGGCGTCCGTCCGCACCGACACCAGCTGGAGCGGTACCACCGCCGTCGATGAGACGGTCAGCCCCGCCCGTCCGGGCAGGACCGTCACCGGGGGCACCGGCGGCACCGGCGGCACCGAGAAGACCGACCACGCCGCCGCCACCGGCTCGGCCGGCCCGAACCCCAAGCCGCCGACCCCGACCCGCACCTCCGGCGGCACCCCCGACCACCCCACCGCGCCCCGCCCCGAGCGCGGCACCCCGCCGCCCCGGCCCGAGCGCGACCACGGCTCCACCGACCAGCCGCAGCCGCCGTCCCGCCGCCGCGGCCGGGACGAGTACGAGAACGGGAGCGGGAGCGGGAGCGAGCACGGCGACTCCGGCCAGAACACCCCGTCCGGTCCGGAACCGGCCGCCAAGCGCCCCCGGCCCGACCAGGAGCGGACCCCCGACGGCCGCCCGCCGTTCGACCCCGACCGCGACGCCCCGCACCCGCCGCGCCCACTGGACTCCTTCCTGCACGAGTTCTCCGACGGCGGCTACGACACGCCCGCCCCGGCGGCCCGCCACGCCCTGGAACAGGCGCTGGCAGGCCCGGACGGCCCCAGGCGGTTCGCCCACCCGCAGGAGTTCGTCGAGCTGGTCAATCCCGGGGGCGGCGGCAGCCTGCTCGGGGACGTCAACTGCGTGGCGGCCGCGATGGCCTTCCACGCCACCTTCCACGGTGACCCGCAGGTGGCCCTCACCTTGCCGGAGCGCCACCTCGGCGCGGTCACCGACGCCCAGGAATGGACCGGCCATCCGGCCGAGTACCTCGGCCTCGGCACCACCGGCCTGAACGAGGTCGCCCGCCGGGTCACCGAGGGCGGCCCCGGCTCGGCCGCGATGGTCTTCGCCTGGACCGAGGACGGAAAGGGCCACGCCTGGAACCTCGCGAACGTCCCCGGCGAGGGTCTGGTCTGGGTCGACGCCCAGCAGGGCCTGCACTCCCCGGGCGACCGCCCGCTCCCGCAGGATGTCACCCGGGTCTGGGCGATCACCCTCGACCCGGAGAACCGGCCGATCCACGGCGACGGCGGCTTCAACGCGGCCGTCCTGCACCCGGACGAGCAGTCGGCCCGGCCGACCCCCGCCGAGGCCTTCACCGGCACGGACGGCCCCTCGCACTCCGCTCCCCACACCATCGAGCCGGTCACCGAGGCCTTTCCGCCGCCCGGCGAGCGGGTCCGCGTCGACGGCGACGGCCTCTGCCTGCTCAACTCCGTCGCCGTCAGCCGCCCGGACGCCGTGCACCACGTGCTCACCGAGCGCGGCGCCACCGGCTCCGGCCCGCGAGGCCCGGTGCGCGCCACGGCCGAGTCGATGCGGCGCGCCGTCGCCGACCACCTCGCCGCCCAGGGACCGGACAAGCTGCCGATCGAGGTCACCCACAACTACCGCAAGGCCGCCACCCGGGACCTCGCCGACCGCCTCGGCGGGCACGACCGCCCCCAGCTGCTCAACGGCCTGCTGGACCTGGGCGTCGCCGGCGTCGCCACCCACGAGGTGGTCCCCACCCGGCTGCTGCGCGACCGCTACGTCACCGCGCTCACCCGCGAGTTGATGTCCACCGGCGCCGACCACGCGTCGGCCCACGCACAGGCCGAACAGACCGTCCCGTGGAAGTTCAAGAACCCGGCCGAGCAGACCAGGGCCGAGAACTACCTGCGCCGGCTCGGCAAGGAGCCCGCGAGCGACCCGCACGAGCTGCGCCGCCAGTACATCGACGAGCGGGTGGCACACGGCGAGGACCGGTCGAAGGTCGAGGAGGAGGTCGGCTGGAACCTCGCCGACGGTGCCACCGGCCCGCAGCGGCAGTTCGAGCACCTGCTCGGCACGCCCGAGCAGATCGAGCTGCACGACCTCACCGACGCCCAGCTCGTCGACCTCCAGGTCTGGCACCGGACCGCCTCCGACCTCCCGCTCTCCCCGGAGGAGTTCGCCGGCCTCCGGCACGCGGTGGACGACTGGGAGAACTCCTGGTGGAAGGGGTTCGGCGACACCTTCCCGCCGCTGCTGGCCGACGCCCTCGGCCTGCGGTTGCGCATCCTCGGCCCGGGCGAGGACCTCGGGCCCGTCGAGTACGCGCGTTACGGCCACCCGGACGGCCAGCAGGTGACGGTCTACTACAACGGCACCAACCACTACGACGCCAGCCGCCCGCCGGTCGACGCACCCTCGGTGAGCACCACGACGCCGAAGCACCCGGACGCGCACGACGGCCCGGTGCTGCCCCCCGTGCCGCACAGCGTGCCGACCGTGGGCAGCGCGGACCGGCCGGGGCCGTCGATGGAGGCGCCGAAGCCGGAGCTCAAGCCCGAGCCGGGGCCCGAGCTTAGGCCCGAGTCCAAGCCCGAGGCTCCGTCCGAGCCCATGACGGAGCCCAAGCCCGAGGCCAAGCCCGCGCCCAGGACCGAGCTCGCGCCCGAGGCCTCGGCCCCGCACCGGCCGGACATCCCCAGCATCGTCATCACCGAGGCTGAGCACGACCCGCTCGCCCACCCCGCGCCGCCCTCCCCGCCGGCGTCCGTCCTCGCCATGTCCGTCTTCTCGACGGAGTCCGGCGGCCAGCACCCGCAGGACCCGGCGTTCGCGCCGAAGAAGCCGCTCGACCCGGACGAGCTGCGGCTACCGCCCGCCCGCATCACCAACCATCGCCGGCTGTCCGCCTCCGACCTGGTGGTCGGCCTGCACCTGGACGACACGACCGTCTTCCAGCACATCACCACGCTGTTCGAGGGCGTGTTCAAGAGCGACCTGCCCGCCGCGCGGACGATGGCGAAGGACTTCTTCGACCCCGCGACCCTGCGCCCCAAGCTGGCCGCGCTGTCCCGCGGCGACGTCTGGGAGGCGAGGTTCGAGACCAACGGCTGGTCAGGGAAGATCAACATCCGGGTCGATGTCGAGGACCTGCACCACCAGGACACCGCCCCCAGTGTCGAGTTCGAGAACGGCTCCGACCGGCACGCCTCGATCGGCCTCCAGGACGACAGCCTGAACCGCTTCAACACCGGTGTGCAGGCCAAGATCAAGGTCGGCAAGGCCGACATCACGCAGACCGTCGGCTACCAGCACGACGAGATGCACGGCGACCTGTCGGCCGAGGTCGGCCGCTCGATCGCCCGCGGCAAGACCGTCGAGCCCGGCGCCCTGTTCGCGGGGAAACTGCGCCTGGCACTGGACTTCGACCAACTCAGCTACCGCGGCGAGTCCGTCGTCACCGAGGGCACGGACCGCTTCCAGCGGCTCGACATCGGCGCCACCATCGGCATCCCCGTCCGCGACACCCTGGACTCCCACGGCGTCCCCGTGCCGCTGGACAAGGAGAAGCTCTTCGCCCCGCCGCAGCGCGTCGTGGACGGCCACCGGCTCGGCGGCTCCGACATCGTGCTCGACGTCTCCACCCACCGGCACGGCCGGCCCGACTCCGACCGGCCGATGCAGGAGGTCCTCGACGGCGTCGAGGACAAGGCCAAGGAGGTGCTCGGCGGCATCTGGCCGAAGCTGCGCGAGAAGATGACCGCCGAGCTCGACCTCACCCGGCTCCAGCAGGACCTCAAGAGCATGATGTCCGGCGAGCCGACCCGGATCGAGGTCGTCGACGACACCGGCCTGGTGACCGGATCGGTCGAGATCACCGCGTCCGTCAAGGCGATGCGGCAGGTCGGCGGGACCGCGCAGACCGAGTTCAACGTCGGCACCGGCGTGCAGCGCGTCCGCAGCGTCCAGGACACCAGCAGCGACGGTGTCCAGCTGCCGCTGCCCGGCGTCGTTTCCGGCGCCGGCGTCGACAAGTCGGTCGGCTCCGGCGGAGGCGGCCTCCAACTCCTCCGGGACAAGGTGCAGATCTCCGGCAACAGCCAGGAGGTCCTGCTCACCACCAAGACCAAGGGCCCGGGCGTCGTCTACGAGGGGCGCAGCGAGCTGACCCTCACCTTCGAGCGGAAGTCACCGCTCGGGACGACCACCGACACCGCCAAGACCGCCGTCGACTTCCGGGCCCTGATCGAGCAGAGCGAGGCCCGCCTGGTCAAGCACGAGGGCTCCGGCGACCCGACGCTCTTCGTCGCCACCGAGGCGCCCGGCCCGAGCACGCCGAAGACCTTCGAGCCCGGCACCAAGGTGCCCAGCCCGCCCGACAGCGTCTGGCAGCGCCCCGACAAGACCGGCGGCGGCCTCAGCGACACCACCACCGTGCGCGACGTGCCCACCGTGCAGCCGCTCCACCAAGGCGTCGACGAGCTGGGGAAGCAGGTGCTGGGCGGCGCCTGGAAGGACGTCAAGGACGAGATCCAGCAGCTCTTCAGCCACCCGATGGTCGCCTCCCACCTGACCTCGATGACCCGCGACGTCCCGCTGGAGGCCCCCGAGCGGCTGGCCGCCACGCTGCTCAAGCACGGCGTCAAGGTCTCGGCCACCGCGCACATCACGGAAATGGACTACAAGCGGTCCAACTCCAAGGCGGAGCTCAACCCGGTCGACGAGACCACCTCCTTCAAGGCCGGCCGCCGGCTGATCTCCGACACCAAGTCCGTCCAGGGCACCGGCGGTGGCACCGTCGGCCTCGGCGGGAAGAACACCGTCGACATCAGCGGCGGCTACTCCCGCCAGGTCCGCGACCGCGACGGCTGGCGCGACGGCAACTCGCAGAAGGTGTACGCCAACGGCAAGTACGCCCGCCCGCAGGAGATCTACGACGCCGGGGTCAACGTCGAGATCAAGCTGACCGTGGACGGCAAGGACCACACCGTCACCGTCCCGATCCGGGCTGAGGTCAGCCTGGACGTCAAGGAGACCGGCCACTACACCGTCGGCGCCGACGGCCTCGCCCACTTCACCGGCCCCGGTGCGGGCACCCCGGTCACCCACAAGGGCCCGGCCGTGGAGCACGACGCGCCGCACCGCATCACCTCCCGAGGCGCGCTCAGTGCCTCCGATGTGGTGCACAGTCTCGGCCGCGGCGACATCGACGTGCTCAAGGGCATCGAGACCACCCTCAAGCGCGAGTTCGGCTCCGTGCCCGACGACGTGCTGATGAAGGTGAAGAACCGCTTCGACCCGTTCGCGCTGAAGCCGCAGCTGTCCAAGCTCAGCCGTGGCGGGAAGATCACCGAGAACCTGTCCATCCACGGCTGGGACACCACCGTCACCGTCAGGGCCGGCCTGCAGAAGGACTTCCGGCACACCGACACGGTCGAGAAGTTCGAGTTCGAGCTCGGCACCCAGACCCGGGTCTCCTCAGGTGTCAGCAAGGACCGGCGGGTCCGCGACGTGTTCTCCGCGCCCACCCGCTTCAAGCTCCCGTACGTCGATCTCGGCCTCAACGTCGCCCGCCGCAACGACTTCGTCCACGGTTCCACCGTCGACACCACGGGTGCCACCGTCAGCAAGGGCAAGACCGTCGAACCGGCCGGACTGTTCAGCGGCACCGCCGAGTTCACCGTCCACATCGAGTCCAGGAAGCTCGGGCAGAAGGTCACCGCCCCCGACCTCACCGTGCCCGTCCACACCACCGTCGCCGTCCCGCTGCGCGACGCCCCGCTGCACGGCAGCACCGAGACCACGCCGCTGAAGAAGCCGCTCGAC
>NZ_JBICZB010000092.1:0-27697 GCF_043201815.1 Kitasatospora sp. NPDC048296 | reverse complement strand
TGCGGTGGTCATCTCAGCCCTCCGTCCGGTCCACGATGACGAACCCGCCCGCGTACGGCTGGGCGGAGGTGCGCACCCGCAGCACGGCGTTGCCCGGCGACGCGAAGCACACTCGGGCGGTGTGCCCGGGCTCCAGCCGGGGCGCTCCGACCGCGGCGGGCAGCGTGTACCCCACCGGGTCGTCGTCGCGCAGCGTCGCGCATCCGTGCGGCGGCACACGGAGCCACTGCGGGGAGAAGCGTCCGTCCAGCACGACCGCGCTGGGGCCCTTCGCCACCTGCTCGCCCGCCCGAACCGGGGCGGGGGTGAGGAACGGATGCTGCCAGACCACCAGCGCGATCAGGACCGCCAGCAGCGCGTAGGCCGTGGTGTGGGGGCTGACCTCCCGCAGCTGACGGACGGTACGGTCGGGGTCGGCCGCCAGCATGCCCAGCAGCGCGCCGTAGGCCAGGTGCCCGCCGTAGGCGATGGCCAGGAGCGCCGCGCCGCGCAGGGCGTAGACGCCCGCGACGGGCGAGGCCACCGAGATGGTCTCGATCGCCATGCCCCAGGCCAGGCCCCACTGCCAGCGCTTGCCGCCGGCGATCACTGCGTAGGTGATGCCGAAGCCGATGCCGTTGGAGTAGTGGAAGGCCCAGCCGAGCAGGCCGGTGCGCGGGCTGGACGAGTCGGCGCCGAGGATGAGCAGGCCGTAGCTGTCGATCGGTGCGAACAGCCGGACGCCCGCCAGCATGAACGGCACCCGGAACAGGTCGTAACCGAAGGTCCCCACCAGCCCGCCGAACGTTCCCACCACCAGCGAGTCGTGCAGCCGCCGGTAACGGGGGCTACGGGCCGTTGCCACGGTGATGACAGTGAGCAGCGCCAGGCTGGGGACGGTGACCGACCAGAACCAGAGGCGGAACGGCCCCAGGCCGTACGCCCAGATCAGCAGGGGTGCGACCGGCAGCAGGCCGAGGAACGCACAGAGAACCCGCACACCTCGCACGCGGAGCCCTGACGTGGAGGCGCGGACCACTGAGCTCACGAGCTGTGAGGTGCGAGTTTCTCCTGGTGCCCGCTCGGCCATTCGAGACCCGCTCTAACGTGCCCCTTTGTCACCATTTCACGGGCGAACGAGTGCGGCAAGTGGCGGTTTTCTCCATGTGGCGCATGGAATGGCGCATGGAAGGTATCGCTCGGAGACGTCGTCCACTGCCCGAGATCCCACACCCGGACCGTCCGGTCCGCGCTCACGGAGACCGCAGAACGGCCGTCCCCGCGCCGCCCTGGCGGGCTACCTCCCGAGGGCCATGATGTCCGACGCCCGGTTCACCACCCCGCTGCGCCTGGCCGATATCGCCGCCACCTGCGGTGTCAGCGAACGCACCCTCACCCGCCGTTTCACCGAGGCCACCGGCCTCACCCCGCTGCGCTACCAGCAGGAGCTGAGACTCGAACACGCCGAACACCTCATCTCCCACGGCGCCACCGCCGAGACCGCCGCCCGCACGGTGGGCTTCCAGGACGCCCGCATGCTCCGCCGACTGCGGGCCCGGGCATGAGCGGCAGACGAACCAGCCTTCCCCGCGCGGCTCAGCGGCTCCGGCCGTAGAGTCCCGGTCCGGAGGCGTCCGACGAGCGGCAGGAGGCTCACGCTCCGCGCGTGGTCGTCGGAGGTCGCGTGCGGGCGATCCTGCCGAGGTCCTCAAGGGTGACGATGCCGATCAGCCGGCCGTCGTCCAGGACGAGGATCGGCGGTCGGGCGGTCGCGTGGTCCAGGACTTCGACGAGGTCGTCCTCGGGTGCGGCGACCACGCACTCGGAGAGCGGGGTGGCCAGATCGCGGACGCGTGTCCCGGATCGGCGGCCGGGCGGGACCGTCGCGAGGCGGCGCAGGTCGACCAGGCCGCTCGGGCGGCCGGCGAAGTCGACGACCGGGATGAGCGGGTGGTGGGTGCGCGCGACGGGTTCGGCGAGGAAACGGTCGAGGTCGAGCCAGTCGGGCCCGGTGGCCACCGGAGAGGTCATGACCTGTCCGATCCGAGTGCCGCGCAGGGCTGCCACCAGGGTGGCGCGGCGGACCTCGGCCAGGGCGGAGGACCACATGAACAGGCCGACGACGATGAGCCAGATCCCGGCACCGACGCCACGGAGGAACTCGAACCAGCCGGCGACGGAGAGCAGGAGGCCGCCGACCTGGCCGACCCGGCCGGCGACGCGCTCGGCGCGTTCGCGGTCGCGTCCGCGCCGCCACACCGCCGCCTGGAGGATCCGTCCGCCGTCCAGGGGAGCGGCGGGCAGCAGGTTGAACACGCCGAGCAGCAGATTGGTCCAGCCGGTCCACAGCAGAACCGCCGCGGGCACCGTCCAGCGGAGCGCGTGCTGGGCGCCGAGCCCGGCGGCCAGGGACAGGCCGCCCAGCACCAGGCTGGTGAGCGGTCCGATCCCGGCGACGGTGAACTGGAGTCCGGGACTCGGCGCGCGTCCCATCCGGGTGACGCCACCGAGCGCGAAGACGGTCATGTCGTCCACCCGGATCCCGGCCCGTCGCGCGGTGACGGCATGGGCGGTCTCGTGCAGGAGCAGGCTCAGGGTGAGCAGCAGCGCCCCGACCAGGCCGGCGGGGCCGTAGACGGCGGCGGAGCGGCCGGGGACCCAGGCCGGAAGCGTCTGACCGGCCAGGCCGACGCCGAGGAACAGGACCAGGACGGGCGCACTCCAATGGACCCGCAGCGGTATGCCGAAGATCCTGCCCAGCGGAGCGGACCCGTGCATCCTGACCTCTCCCGGGGGCTGCCGACAGCCCTTCGCACATCCACTGTGCTCTCCCGACGCGGGTCGGCACAGGGCTGAGCGGCCACCGCTTCGGGCCGTCCGGCCCATGCGAGATCGCCGGGACCGGCGGACAGTGGGAGTACGGAACCGCGTGCCGAGGGCAGAGTCACCCGGGGCGGCACCGGCGCGGAGACCGAGGACGGATCGATGGACACGACCGAAGCGCTCGCGGAACTGGATGCGGAACTGGACGAGGAAGGCCTCGCCGCGCTCGTCGAAGCCTTGCGGCAGCGCGGGTTCACCGTGATCGGGCCCACCGTCCGGGAGGGTGCGATCGTTCTCGCCGAGCTGGCCTCGGCGGACGAACTGCCGCACGGCTGGGGCGTCGAGACCGAGGCCGGCACCTACCGGCTGCGCCGGCGCGAGGACCGGGCGGCCTTCGCGCACTCCGCCGGGCCGCAGTCCTGGAAGACCTTCCTGCACCCACCCCGGGCCCGACTCTGGCAGGCCGACCAGGCCGAGGACGGCACGGTCACCGTCCGTGAGGACGAAGACCCGCCGCCCCGCTACGCCTTCCTCGGGGTGCGTCCCTGCGATCTGCGCGCGATCGCCGTTCAGGACCGGGTGCTGACCGGCGGCGCGTACGCCGATCCCGTGTACGGGTCGCGGCGTGCCGGCGCGTTCCTCGTCGTGGTCGAGTGCACCGAGCCCGGCGGCGTCTGCTTCTGCGCCTCCATGGGCACGGGCCCGGGCCTGCCGGACGGCTCCGCCTACGACCTGGCGCTCACCGAGACCGTGGAGCCGGATGGCCTCTACTACCTCGTTCGCGCCGGCAGCCCCGACGGCGAGGACGTCCTCGCTGAACTCCCCACCCACTCCACCGACGGTGAGCACGCCCGTACGGCCGTCGCCGACGCGGCCGGGCGGATGGGCGGATGGGCCGCAGCATGGACCCCACCGACCTGCGCGCGCTGATGGCGGGCACGATGACCGCCGAGCGCTGGGACCAGGTCGCGGACCGCTGCCTGACCTGCGGCAACTGCACCATGGTCTGCCCCACCTGCTTCTGCACCACCACGGAGGAGATCACGGACCTCACCGGCGACCACGCCGAGCGCTGGCGCCGCTGGGACTCCTGCTTCGATCTCGACTTCTCCTATCTGCACGGCACCGGCCCGGTCCGGTCCTCCGCCCGCAGCCGCTACCGCCAGTGGCTCACCCACAAACTCGGCACCTGGTACGACCAGTTCGGCTCCTCGGGATGCGTCGGGTGCGGCCGTTGCATCGCCTGGTGCCCGGTCGGCATCGACATCACCGAGGAGGTCGCCGCCCTGCGCGCCGAGGCCGCCACGCCCGAGGGAACACCGTGATGCACGCGACGACCCCCGTCCCGTACCGGGTGCTGGCCCGCCACCGGGAGACCGTCGACACCGTCACCCTCGACCTCGTCCCGGCCGCAGGCCCGCTGCGCCCGTTCCGGCCCGGTCAGTACGCCATGGTGTACGCCTTCGGCACCGGCGAGATCCCGCTCTCCACCAGCGGCATCACGGGCGACACGCTCTCCCACACCGTCCGCGCGGTCGGAAGGGTCAGCGAGGCGCTGTGCCGCGCCGAGCGCGGCGACTGGATCGGCACCAGGGGCCCGTACGGCACGGCCTGGCAGACGCCGCCCGCCGGCAGTGACGTGCTGATCGTCGCCGGCGGCATCGGGCTCGCCCCGCTGCGCCCGCTGATCGAGGAGGTCCTCGCCCGGGCCGAGGCGTACGGGACGGTCTCGGTGCTCACCGGGTACCGCAACCCGGGCGAGCAGCTGCCTCGACGACCTGCCGCGCTGGCGCTCCCGGGCGGACGTCCGGACCACGGTGGACCGCCCCGAACCCGGCTGGCACGGCGCCGTCGGGCTGGTCACCGGCTTGCTGGACGGCACCGACTGCCGGCCCGAGCACTGCGCCGCCTACCTGTGCGGCCCGGAGGTGATGATGCGCGCCACCGCCCGGGACCTGCTGCGCCGGGGCGTGCCCGCGGACCGGATCCGCGTCTCCCCGGAACGCAACATGCGCTGCGCCACCGCCTGGTGCGGCCACTGCCAACTCGGCCCCGTCCTCGTCTGCCGGGACGGCCCGGTCTTCGGCTGGGACCACGCCGAAGACCTGCTCTCCACCCCCGAGCGGTGAGCGCCATGGGAAACGTCCCACGCCTGGCCGTCTGGAAGTTCTCCTCCTGCGACGGCTGCCAGCTCACCCTCCTCGACTGCGAGGACGAACTCCTCGCGCTCGCCGGGAAGATCGAGATCGGCTACTTCCTGGAGGCCTCCAGCCGCGAACTGCCGCCGCCCTACGACCTCTCCCTCGTCGAGGGCTCCATCGCCGCCGCCGCCGACCTGGAGCGCATCCGGCGGGTCCGCGAGCAGTCCCGCCACCTGGTGACCATCGGCGCCTGCGCCACCGCCGGCGGCGTCCAGGCGCTGCGCAACCTGGCGAGCCTGCCCGAGTACCAGGCCGTCGTCTACGCCCGCCCCGAGTACATCGACAGCCTCGACCACTCCACCCCGATCTCCGCCCACGTGCCGGTCGACCTGGAACTGCGCGGCTGCCCGATCGACAAGTGGCAGCTGCTGGAGGTCATCACCGCCTACCTCGCCGACCGCAAACCCGACATCCCCACCCACAGCGTCTGCTTCGAGTGCAAGCTGCGCGGTACCACCTGCGTCACCGTCGCCCACGGCACCCCGTGCCTGGGCCCGGTCACCCAGGCCGGCTGCGGCGCCATCTGCCCGGCGTACGGGCGCGGCTGCTACGGCTGCTTCGGACCGATGGAGACGCCCAACACCCGTGCCCTGTTGCCGTTGCTGCACCGCGACGGGGTGGCGGACGCGGACGCCGCCCGCCTCTACCGCACCTTCAACGCCGAGGCCCCCGCCTTCGCGGACGCGGCCCGACAAGCCGCGGAGGACGACGGATGACCCATCGCACTCAACGGCTGCTCACCGTAGGCGCGTTGGCCCGCGTCGAAGGCGAGGGCGCACTGTACGTCTCCGTCCGCGGCGACGAGGTCGAGGACGTCAGGTTGCGGATCTACGAGCCCCCGCGCTACTTCGAGGCGCTGCTGCGCGGCCGCCGGTACACCGAGCCGCCCGACCTCACCCCCCGTATCTGCGGGATCTGCCCGGTCGCGTACCAGATGAGCGCCTGCCGCGCGGTCGAGAACGCCTGCGGAGTCGTGGTGGACGGCCAACTCGCTCAGCTGCGGCGGCTGTTGTACTGCGGTGAGTGGATCCAGAGCCACACCATGCACGTCTACCTGCTGCACGCCCCCGACTTCCTGAGCCTGCCCGACGCGCTGACACTCGCCCGCACCGACGCCGCCATCCTCCAGCGCGGCCTGCGGCTGAAGAAGTCCGGCAACGAGATCGTGGAGGTCCTCGGAGGACGGGCGATCCACCCGGTCAACGTCCGGCTCGGCGGCTTCCACCGGCTCCCGACACGAGCCGAACTCGACCACCTGGCCCTGGTGTTGCGCCAGGCGCGAACGGACGCCGAGGACACGCTCGGCTGGGTCGCCGGGTTCGAGTTCCCGGACCTGACGGTCAGTCACGAACTGCTCGCCCTCACCGAACCCGACGGCTACGCCATCGACTCCGGCACCCCGACCGGCGCCCGCTCCGGCCCCTTCCCGCTGCGGGACTTCGAGCACCGCGTCCGGGAGCACCAGGTGCCGCACTCCACCGCCCTGCACGCCACGCTCGACGGCCGGCCCCTTCTCGCCGGGCCACTCACCCGCTGGAACATCGGCAGCGAACGCCTGCCCGCCGAGATCCGTGCCCTGGCCGCCCAGGCCGGGCTCGGCCCGCGCTGTGACAACCCCTTCCGCAGCATCGTCGTCCGGGCGGCCGAGGTGCTGTGGGCCGTCACCGAGGCGCAGCGGATCATCGAGCGGTACGAGCCGCCGCCCGCCCCGGCCGTCCCTGTCCCGCCCCGGGCGGGCACCGGGTACGGCGCCACCGAGGCCCCGCGCGGACTGCTCTACCACCGGTACGACCTGGACGAGGCGGGGATCGTCCGGAAGGCCGTCATCATCCCGCCGACCGCGCAGAACCAGACCGCGATCGAGGCCGACCTGCGGGCCTTCATCCAGCCCCGGCTGCACCTGGACGACGCCGAGCTCACCCGCCAGTGCGAGCAGGCCATCCGCAACCACGATCCGTGCATCTCCTGCGCGGCGCACTTCCTCACCCTGACCGTGAACCGGAGTTGACGAACATGGCGGACCAACGAGTCGTCGTCATCGGCGTCGGCAACGAGTACCGCCACGACGACGGCGCCGCCGTTTCCGTCCTGGCGCAGCTCGCGACCGATGACCTCCCCGTCGACCGGATCACCCTGTGCGACGGCGAACCCACCCGGCTGATGGAGCTGTGGGAGGGCGCCGATCTCGCCGTCGTGGTCGACGCGGTGCACAGCCACCCGGGCGAGCCGGGGCGGATTCACCGGGTCACCGTCGACGCCGACCACCTGCTCGCCGATCCGCTGGCGGACGAGGAGGCGGCGGCAGGCACCCACGGCCTGGGCCTCGGCCACGCCGTCGCCCTGGCCGCCGCGCTCGCCAAGCTGCCGCGTGAACTGCTGATCGTCGCGGTGGAGGGCGCGGACTTCTCGATCGGCGAGGGCCTGAGCCCGGCCGTCGCCGACGCGGTGCCGCGTGCCGTCGCCGAGGTCCGGCGGGCGGTGGAGGAACACCGGGCGGAGGCTCCGGGGCCCTGACCACCGATCTGCGGCTGATCGAGGTCTACGGCACCGTCCAGGGCGTCGGCTTCCACCCGTTCGTGCACCGGCGTCAGGTTCGCCGAGCTGCAGTGGCGGACGATTGCCCGCCGCAGTTCGTCCGCGCCCCGGGCCAGGAACGGGAACGGCGCCACGGTGAGCAGCTGGGCGGGGGAGGGCCTCCGGCCCGCCGCCCGCTGCGCCATTGACGCGATCCCCCTCCCGCCGTTGATCCGGGTAGTCTCAGCCGACGATCTCGCCGTCGCAGTCCGGTCCGCACCGGCGCGGGTGCTGGTAGCAGAGGTACCGCAGGCAGCCGAGGCAGACACTGATGTTCTCCAGCCGCCAGCTGTCGAAGTGGCAGGAGCAGCGCGCCTTCTCCGCCAGCATGGCGTCCCAGCCCCGCGTTCCACCGATGGCGTCGAAGGCATGCCGCACGTAGTCCGCCGCCGTCCCGTCCAAGGCCTCATGGTGCCGTTCGGCCGCGAGGAACCAGCACTGAAGGGCGAAGAACGCCTTCCCGTTCGCCAGCCAGCGACCGTCCCGGCCGCTCTCCTCCCAGGTGCGGGCGAGCGCCTCCACTCGCCGCGCGAACGGCCACGACGCGTCCAGGAGGCGGGAGTTCCCGTCCGGTAACACGTCGGCTGCCTGGAGCGGCGTCTCGACATCCTGCCCGCGGTGCTTGATCTTCTCGTTCACCACGACATTGCAGCGCGTCGTCGGTCCGCAATCAAGACCCGTCAGGCCGGGGCGCCCGAGCGTCTGCCGGGCACGACCTGCCCGGTGGCGGTGGTCCGCTCCGGTAGCGAGAGCGGGAGCCACGGTTTCGACAAGTTGATCAGGCGCCACGTGCTCTGATCATGTGTGACATGCCGCTTCCGGCGTAATGCCTGGTGTCGGCCGTTCGGCGGGTCACGCTTGTGCGTCGTTGATCACGGTCGTTCAGGAGTCCGCGGGTGTACAGATCGCATGAGCGGCTTTATGGGCCGATTCGCCGGGATCGTCTGCTGCACCCCTCGCTGTTGGCGCAGGCGCAGGCGCAGGCGCAGGCGTCGGCCCAGGCGCAGGCGTCGGCCCAGGAGGTCGAGGTCCGCCGCCGGAAAGCGGTCCCCCTGATCCGGTCCGGCGTCGACTCGTACCGGCTCAAGGCCACTGTGATCGAACAGCAGACGAACAGGCGCCGGTGATGGCAAGGAACCAGAACGACTCCCAGCCGTCGGACGAGTCCCGGCGTCTGCGTCTGGGCGTCGAGCTCGAACAGATCGCCGAGCAGCTCAGGTCGCTGGCCCGGGCCCAGGACCGGCTGCACGACCTGTACGAGGCGGTCCTCGGCCGGGACGTGGACCTGCCCGTGGTGCTGCAGTTGATCGTCGATACCGCGATGGAACTGGTCGGCGCCCGCTACGGCGCGCTCGGCGTGCTCGATGAGAGCGGTGAGCACCTCCACCGGTTCATCCCGGTCGGCCTGTCGGAGCAGGAGCGGGCCGACCTGGGCGAGGTGAACCTCCCGCGCGGCCGCGGCCTGCTACGGCACCTGATCACCCACCCCGAATCGCTGCGCGTCGACGATATCGCCGCCCACCCCGACTCGGCCGGCTTCCCGCCCGGTCACCCCCCGATGCGTACTCTGCTCGGGGCCGCGATCAGCACCCGCGGCAAGATCTACGGCGACCTCTACGTCGCCGAACGGCGCGACGGCCAGCCCTTCGACGCCCACGACGAAGCACTCATCGTCGCACTCGCCAGCGCTGCGGGCCTGGCCATCGACGACGCCCGCCTGTATGAGCAGACCCGCCTCGACGCCGAACAGTTCCAACGCATACTGCTGCCCCGCCTGCCCGATCTGCGCCCCTTCGACGCCGCCGCGGCCTACCGTCCCGCCAGTACACCCGGCCGCATCGGCGGAGACTGGTACGACGCACTCCTGGTCCCCGACCACGCCTGCGCAGCCGTCATCGGCGACGTCGTCGGCCACGACCTGGAGGCCGCCGCCGCCATGGCCCAGATCCGCAACATGCTGCGCGCCCTGCTCTACGATCAGCGCACCCCACCCAGCGTCGTCCTCGCCCACCTCGACCGGGCCCTCGAAGCGATCACCGACCAGCCCGTCACCACCGCATGCCTCGCCCGCATCGAACCCGCCCAGCCGGGCACCTGGACACTGCGCTGGAGCACCGCAGGACACCCCCCACCACTCCTGATCACCCCCGACCACCGAGCCCGCTACCTGCACGCCGACCCCGACCTGCCCCTCGGCGTCGACACCGCCCAACCGCGCGCAGACCACACCCACCTCATGTCGGCGGGCTCCACAGTGATCTTCTTCACCGACGGGCTCTTCGAACACCCGAAACACCCGATCGAAGCAGGGCTGGAGCGCTTGGCGGCCCTCGCCACCGAACACGCCGCGCTGCCCCTGCGGGACTTCGTCCAAACCCTGGCCGACCACCACCCCAGCGACGGCCACGACGACATGGCCGTCCTCGCCCTCCGCACCCCACGCACCTGACCGGGCGCCCAGGCAGGTACGCGACGAACCAGGCCCACCGAACCCGGGCCTGTCAGGAACGCGGCCCAATGGACCCGGGACCGTCAATCCAGCGAGCGGCCGGCCCGCCCTCCTCGGCGACACTCACGGCCGCCCCGCCCGAGCCCCAGGAGGTCACCCGATCCGGAGTGGCTCCCGATCGGCGAGTACGTGCGGACGTACTGGAATGTGCGGCCGGCCGTCTCTCCGGACTCCAGCCAGCGGCATGCCCTTCTCCTGGTCGGCCGTCGAGGGCGGCTGCGGAACGTCCGCGGGCGAGGCCGCCTTCGCCTCGGCGCCGGCGGAGGCCGAGAGCAGGACCGCCGCCGCAGTCATCGCGTGGTTCGGGCGAGACCGGCACGCAGCTCGTCGACGAGCTCAGGCAGGTCGGTGAGGCTGGCTGCGGTGCCGTACAGGTAGAAGTCGGGGCGGACGATGGCTGCGGCGTGACCGGCGTCCCGCAGGACGTTGTCGAGGTCGCCGACCGTGTCGAGCCCCGCCCGCCGTGCATCCTCGGGCGTGAGCTGGTCCGGTGGGGCCATGTGGATCAGACGGGTGCCGATGGAGGCCAGGAAATCGCGTTGGCCGACGGACAGGTGGGGGCGGGGGTCGGCCATGGCCATGACGTGGAAGCCGGTTCCGACGATCTCGTCCAGCAGTCCGGTACGGCCGTCGGGTGCGCGCACCCACCCCTGCCTGGCGAGGTGCCCGGCCGGCGGGACGAGCTGCCCGTCGGGGGAGCTGTGCAGCAGGCCGGGGCCGAGGATCGCCGGGGGAATCGGCGGCAGTGCGAGCTCGGGGCGGGCGTCGGCCTTGAGCATGGCCTCGTCGCGGGCGGCGGCCGCCCCGGGGTCGGTGACGCAGCAGACCTTGCCGAGCTCGATGGAGTCGCCGATGGCATGTTGGACGTGCGCGCGGCGCTCGCTGGTGTAGGTGTCCAACAGGGTGAGGGGTGCGGTCTCGCGCAGGACGAGGTCGAGTTTCCAGGCGAGATTCGCGGCGTCCCGCATGCCGGAGCACATGCCCTGTCCGGCGAACGGGGGCATCTGGTGGGCAGCGTCCCCGGCCAGCAGCAGTCGGCCGTCACGCCAGTTGTCGGCCCAACGGGCTTGGAAGGTGTAGACGGTGTGGCGCTCCAGGGTGGCGTTGTCGGGGGTCAGGTTCCACGGCTTCAGCAGTTGCCAGGCCGTCTCGGGCCGGTTGAGGTCCTCGACGCTTTCGCCGGACAGGCGCATGAACTCCCAGCGGCGCCGGCCGGGTCCGCCGGAGACGAGCGTGGTGGGCCGGGCCGGATCGCAGATCTGAAGGTTGATCTGGGGCCAGGGGTCGTGCGGGATGACGTCCACGATCAGCCAGTCGAAGAAGAACCCCAGATCGGTCACGGAGGTCCGCATGCGCTCGCGGACGAAGCTGTTGGCGCAGTCGCAGCCGATGACGTACGCCGCGCGCAGTGTGTAGTGCTGCTGATCTGGACCGCGAACGGTCACCTCGACCAGGTCGCCGAGATCGGCCAGTTCGGTCGCCTCGTGGCCACGGCGGACCTGTACCGAGGGCAACTCGCGGACCCGGGCATCGAGAGCCTGCTCCAGGTGGGGCTGGTGGAACCTGTTCACCTGGGGCCAGCCCGAGGCCCCGATCCGCCGCCGGTTGTAGTACAGCAGGGTCTGGCCCGCGGCGTTGCGCCACTCGTAGTCGGGTGCGGGTTCGCTGAAGTACGGGAACTGCCGGGTGAGTCCGGCGGCGGCGAGGATTCGGGCGATCTCGTCGTCGAAGCCCACGGCCCGGGGCCGCTTGTACGCTTCCGGCCAGCGCTCGACAACACCCACCCGCCAGCCCCGGCCTCCGAGCAACCGTGCCGTCAGCTGCCCCACCGGACCGTAGCCGACGATCACCACATCGAACTCGGGCGTGTTCTGCTTCTCCGCCGAGCCGCCGGGCTCGGCATCACGTCGCGCTACAGGGGACATCGCAGGCTCCGGATCGACCGGGAGACAGCAGCACAAACCGGGGGTTCGGCAGCAGGAGGCGAGGACGCGCCGCCGCAGCCGTGGACAGGCTGTCTCAGTCCGCTGCCCTGGCGACGACCCAGCCCGTCCTTGTTGAAGGCCCGCAGTCTCGTACTACGGGCATCGCCTGCGGCACCACTGGCCGGGGTCGCGGCCACTACGGCCTCTTGGTCGGCGGCCTCGACGATGCCCGCCAGGCCCAACCATCGTAGATCCGCCCATGCCGGACCGCGCGCGGGCCGGACCGTGCCCGCACGGTCCGGGCCTGATCTGCGCCGGCACCCCGGGGTCAGCGGACCCCTGGTCAGCGCCGGGGAGTGGGCACGATCGCGATCGGGCAGTGCGCGCGGTGCAGCAGGCCGTGGGGGACGGAGCCGAGCCGCATGCCGGTGAAACCGCCCTGCCCGCGGCGGCCGACGACCACGGCGAGGGCGTGCTCGGACGCGGCGCCCAGCTCCTCGACCGGGTGGCCGTGCACCAGTTCGTGGGTCACGGTCACGTCGGGGTGGCGCTCGTGCCGGCCGGCGGTGGACTCGAAGAGCAGCTGGCGCAGGGTGTGTTCGGTGGTGGCCTCGTCGAGGTTGCCGACCGGTGGGCGCTGCCACACCCAGACGGCGCGCAGGGCGGCCTGCCGTTCGGCGGCGAGGTCGAGTGCGAAGGCGACGGCGGCCTGCGAGGACGGGCTGCCGTCCACACCGACCACGACGTACGGCGGATCCTGGGTGACGTGCTCGGGGTCGCGGACGACCACGACCGGGCAGGGGGACTGGGCGCTCACCGGGACGGTCACCGAGTAGGCGCTCAGCACCTCCTGGGTCCGGCTGAGCCGGCGCGAGCCCAGGACGATCAGCTCGGCGTGGACGGACTCCCGGTACAGCACCAGGGCCGGGAGGTCCTCGTCGACCGCCGTGACGAGCTCCAGACCCGGGTGCCGCCCGCGGGCGGCGCGGGCGGCCCGGTCGAGCGCCTGGTCGGCGCGGTGGCGCAGGGCCTTGCGGTAGCGGCCCTCGTCGAAGACGCCGAACTCATGGAACAGGGACGGGACGGCGTGTACCAGCCGCAGCGGCAGCCCGCGGCGGTCGGCCTCGTCGGCGGCCCAGACAGCGGTCATCCGGCTGGTGTCGAGCGCGTCGACGCCGAGGACGACGGGACGGCGCGGGCCGTCCGAACTCACGGGTGTCATGGTTCCTCCTCGGACCAGACGACCGGACCCTGCTTCCACGTTAGGCAGGCCCGGGGCCCGGCACGAGGGCCGACCGGCCCAGGGCCGTGAGCCCGGCGGCCCCACCTGTGACACCTCCGACCGGCGACTCGGGCCGGCCCTCGGAGTCCTGGGGGCGGACCGTCGACGGCGGCAGAGTGGAACACCGGCCGAACGAGGAGGTGGCCACTTCGGTCCGGATCGAGGTTGTCACCCGGCCGACCCGCCCGTCCGAACCCCTCCTCGATCCGTCGGCGGACGTCGACGGTCAGGCAGGCCGGCCTTTCGGAAACGGCCGCGGCAGGCATCTGCGGGGAACAGATCCGCCGTGCGGCGGGCGGGAGTTGGCCGAGCCCGGCCAACCGCCGCTGGAGCGGCGTGGGTTCGGGGCGGAGACGGTCACGGCGGCGGTCCGTCAGTCGACGAACAGGTGCGGGTGAGGCGGAAGGGTCGCTGCGGCGTCCTCGGATGCGTGGTGGTAGTGGTGGATCAGCGCGTCCGGGCCGGGGAAGTACTCGGTCACCCGGTCGTTGTCGGACCATCGCACGTCCCATGGCGGACTGCCGTCCGGATGGTGCAGTCCGACGATCTCGCCGTCCCTGCGGGCCGCGCCCGGCAGGGTGGCCTGGACGATGATGCGGTCTCCCACGGCGGCTTTCATGCCGTCCTCCCTGGGTCGGTGCGGGGTCGGGGCACGCCCGGCCGTCCGTACTCCCATGCCACCACGGCAGGCCGGGCGCCGCAGGGGCCGGATGGTCCCGGGCAAGGGGCCCGCCGACCCGAGCGGCCGGTGCTCGGCGGACGGTGGGCCGGGGAGCGTGGGTGCGGCGGAATGACCGCACTGCACGGAGCTGAACGACATGAACGGCGCCGGCCGGACAACGGAGATACGGCGGATCATCGTCGCTCTGGACGGCTCGCGCCCGTCCGGAGCGGCGGTGCGTCGGGCTCCGGAGGAGGCCCGACTGACCGGGGGCGTCGTGGAAGCGGTGACCAGCTGGGATCAGCCGGGTGTCTACGGATTGCCCATGACCGTGTCCGCCGAGGAGCCCGACGAGGTGGCCGGGGCGACGCTCGCCGAGGTGGTCGGGTGGGAGGCGATCCCGGAACCGGGAGTCGTCCGCGGGGACGGGTGGGGCACGGGAAGGCCGGCGAGGTCCTGGTGAAGCTGTCCGACGGTGCCGGCGGCATCCTCGGCCGGCAGCTCGGACTGGGCCGGGGCTGCCCGGCGCCACCGAGGAGGCCCACGGTACGCTCGCCGAGTTCCCGGAGGACCTCCTCCACCACCCCGCATCGACCCGAGGGGCGCAGGCATGACGGACGTGACGCTCAACCTCTGGAAGCAGCCGCTCGGCGAAGTGCCGCCGGAGCTGTGGGACCGCGCCGAGCTGACCGTGCTCATCCTCGCCGAGACCGGGATCGCCGAACTTCCGCCCGGTATCGGCCGGTTGGCCCGGCTGCGCACCCTCGACCTCGGGCACAACCGGCTGGCCGAGGTGCCCGCCGAACTGGGCGGACTCGCCGCGCTCGGGGACTTCCTCTACCTGCACGACAACGCGCTGACCGCCCTGCCGGAGGCGCTCGGGCGGCTCACCGAGCTGCGCTACCTCAACGTCGGCGAGAACCGGCTCACCGAACTGCCTTCCACCATCGGCGAGATGGCGGCCCTGGTCGAACTGCGCGCTCAGCGGAACCGGCTCACTGCCCTGCCGGAGTCGATCGGCGGTCTCGGCGCGTTGCGTGAACTCTGGCTGCGCGGCAACGAGTTGACGGCGCTGCCGGACTCCGTCGGCCGGCTCGCCGAACTGCGGGAGCTGGAACTGCGGGAGAACGCCTTCGCCGAGCTTCCGGCCGCGTTGGCCGGGCTGCCGCGGCTGCGCCGGCTGGACCTGCGCGGCAACCGGATCGCCGAACTGCCGGACTGGCTGGCCGGTCCGACCGCGCTGCCCGCGCTGGAGAAGCTCGACCTGCGGTGGAACGAGGTACGGCCGCCGGCCCGGCTGCTGGACGCGCTCGCTGCGCGCGGGTGCGTGGTGCTGTTCTGAGGCCGGTTCCGGTGCGGAGGGGTACGGGCGGGGAGCCGACGGGGAACCGGCGGAGGCGTGCGGCGGGGAAAAGATCAACAAGACCGCCGCAGGCCTGCTACCGTGGACGACATGAAGCGCGCTGCACTCGCCACGACGACGCCGGAGAGAGTCCCGGCGCGCTGACTGCTGACCTAGTCCGAAGCCCCGGGGCGAGTGCCCCGGGGCTTCGTCGTCTCCGGATCCACTCGCCCGCGGAACCAGAGTGGAGACGACCCCCATGAACAACCAGTCCCCGAACAGCCAGCCCCTGCACGACCAGCCGAAGCACGACCACCGCAAGCTCGGTCGCGAACTCGACCTGTTCGACACCGACCCGCTGATGGGCTCCGGCCTTCCGTACTGGCTGCCCGACGGCGCCGCGATCCGACACACCCTGGAGGAGTTCATCCGCGGCCGCGAGCGCCGGGCCGGCTACCGCCACGTGTACTCGCCGGTGCTCGGCAAGCGGGAGCTGTACGAGATCTCCGGTCACTGGGACCACTACCGCGAGGACATGTTCCCACCCATGGAACTCGGCTCGGAGGAGATGGTGCTGCGCCCGAGCCTCTGCCCGCACCACGCGCTGATCTTCCGCTCCCGTCCCCACAGCTACCGGGAACTCCCGCTGCGGATAGCTGAGTTGGGTGGCATGTACCGCTCCGAGCTGTCCGGTGTGCTCGGCGGGCTGACCAGGGTCCGGGCGATCCAGCTGAACGACGCGCACGTCTTCTGCACCCCCGAGCAGGCCGCCGACGAGGCCGTCGCCGCACTGGAGTTGATCCGCGAGGCGCACCGCGCGCTCGGCATCGTGCCGGTCCGCTACCGGCTCTCGCTGCCCGGCGAGGGCGGCAAGTACGTTGCCGACCCGGCCCTCTGGAAGCGTGCCACCGCGCTGCTGACTGATGTGCTGGAGCGCTCCGGGGTGCCGTTCGAGGCGGCGGAGGGCGAGGCCGCGTTCTACGGTCCCAAGATCGACGTGCAGATCGCCGACGGCGCCGGGCGCGAGTTCACCCTCTCCACCGTCCAGATCGACTTCCACCAGCCCGAGCGCTTCAACCTGCACTACATCGGCCCGGACGGCGCCAAGCACCGCCCGGTGATGGTGCACCGCAGCGTGATCGGCAGCGTCGAGCGGGTGGTCGCCCACCTGATCGAGCTCTACGGCGGGGCGTTCCCGGCCTGGCTCGCACCGGCCCAGGTCGTACTGCTGCCGATCTCCGACGCCGAAGTCCCGCAGGCCGAGCGGCTGCGGCAGCGCTGCCTGGACCTCGGACTGCGCGCCGAGATCGCCGGACCGGAGCACGGCAGCCTCGGCGCCCGGATCCGCGAGGCCCGGCTGGTGCCGTACCAGGCGGTGATCGGGGCCAAGGAGGCGGTGGACGACCGGGTCGCGTTGCGGCTGCGGGACGGCCGCCGACTGGAGCCGATGGCGGCCGAGGAGGCCTGGGCGCGGATCGGCGCGCTGGTCGCCGGGTGCAGTGCCGAGCTGTAGGAGGAGGAGTCCGCCGGGTGAACCGGCGGCATGCGTACGACTAGTGCGGTGCGCGGGGTGTCGGCGGCACCGTGGGCGGCGGCCGTCCGTCGAAAGGGCGCGGCGGCCGAGGTCCGCGGCCGCCGCCGGGCCCTCGCGGCTGAGCGATTCGAAGGGCGGAGGGTCAGGCGGCTGCCCGGCCCCCGGCCGTCAGTAGGACTGCAGCTCGATCAGGTGGCCCTCCGGGTCGCGCAGATGGGCGCTGCGCAGGTTCGGGCCCCACTCCGGGCGGTCGGTGGCCGGGGCGGCGAGGGTGCCGCCGTGGTCGAGGCAGTGGGCGAGGGCCTTGTCCACGTCGTCGACCCGGAAGACCAGCATCGCGGAATCCTGGGCGGGTGCGGCGGGGCGGGCGGGCAGGTCGGCGGTGCCGAGGGTGGCGGCCATCGCGGAGCGGTCGAAGAGCACCAGGACGGCCTGGTCCTCGACGTCCCAGTTGGCGTACGGACCCTCGGGTGTGCCCTTGATGAGGGTGGCGCCGGCGAGCGCGGGCAGGACCGCGCGGTAGAAGTCGAAGCACTCGGCGAAGCGGGTGACGAGCAGGCGGGGGTACAGGGCGTCCACGGCAGGAACTCCTGGGGTCGGAATGTGCGGGCGATGAGGTGGGTCAAGTGGCGGGGCAAATTATTGGGTCGAGACCCACTATAGGTACGGACCCTAGAATGCCGCCATGGCCTCCGATGACCCCGCCCCGTCCGACGGGCTGCCGCCGACCCTGCTCGACCTCAGCACCTTCCTGCTCGCCCGGATCGGCCGGACCGCGCGCGGTCGGCTCGCCGAGCAGCTGGCCGAACGCGACCTGCGGCTCTGGGACTTGGCGGTGCTCGCCGCGCTGGCCGACTTCGGGCCGCAGGCGCAGCGGGACCTGGTGCAGCGACTGGGCATCGACCCGAGCGACCTGGCGAAGGTCGTCGACCAGCTCGGTGCGGCCGGGTACGTCGAGCGCACCCGGGACCAGCGGGACCGGCGACGGGTCTCGGTGTCGGTCACCCCGGCGGGGCGGGCGCTGCTGGCCGAGCTGGCGGGGCAGGCGCGGGCGGTGCAGGACGAGCTGCTGGCGCCGTTGGACGCGGGGGAGCGGCGGACGCTGCGGGAGCTGCTGCTGCGGGTGCACCACGGGCTGGAGGAGCGGCGCGGCGCCCTCTGACCTCAGGCGCCCTCTGACCTCAGGCGCTCGGTGGCCCCGGACGGCGGGCGCCGGCGAACTCGCCCGCCCAGCGCGGGACGTCGAGGACGTGCTCGACCCGGGCGATCAGCGTGCCGGTGCGCTCGGCGTGGATCATCGCGCCGTCGCCCGCGTAGATGCCGACGTGGTGCAGGGGCGCGTCGGGGCGGGAGAAGAACAGCAGGTCGCCGGGGGCCAGGTCGTCGCGCTCGACGGGTGCGCCGAGGTGGAACTGGGCGACGGTGTAGTGCCCGAGCTCGACGGTGCCGTGGCTGGCCCGGTACCAGCAGTAGAGGGACAGTCCGCTGCAGTCGAAGCCGATCGTGGTCTCGCCCAGACACTTGCCGTTGAGGTAGCCGTTCGCGTCGTCGCAGAAGCCGAGGCTCGGGCCCAGCCGGTCGCCGCCGCCCCAGGCGTACGGGACGCCGATCTGGGCCTCGGCCACGGCGGCGACCCGTTGGCCGAGGGCGGCGACGGGCTCGGACGGCGGTGCGGCCTGGGCGGCATGGGCCGCTGCTTCGGCCGTCGGGGTGAGGGCCGGGACGAGACCCGCTCCGAGGGCGAGGCCGAGCATCCGGCGCCGTCCGACTGCGGAGGCCTGGTCGCGGTTGGGCGGTTGGGACTCCATCGGTCGACTCCCCAGTGCTGCTGCGGTGTTGGTTGGGTGTGGTCGTCCGTGTGGGCGGGTGCGGCGGGGTGCGGCGGGGCGCACGTCGGACGGGCACCAGGATCGCGGTCCGGCGGACCCGGGCGCCATCACCCGCAACGGTGAATCGTGAGCACAGGGGCCCTGGCGCCGCTGGGAGTTCGCCGTAAATGCGTTTGACCACCGTTCGTGAGAGGCCAACGATGAGCGCGAACGTTCGGCCACGACCATCGGAGGAACCCGTGAACAGCGCCGTCAAGCTGGTCCGTAACACGCGCCTGACCCCGGCCGTCGACTACGCCTACGCGGCGGCGGTCGACGCCCCGGCCCGCTCGCTGTGGCTGGCCGGGGCCTGCCCGCTGGACGAGGAGGGGCGTACGGTCGCCGTCGGCGACTACGAGGGGCAGGCCCACCAGGTGATGCGCAATCTGATAACCGTGCTGGAGGACACGGGTGCGGGGCTCTCCGACATCGCGCGGACCACCGTGTACGTGGCCTCCAGTGACCGGGCGGACCTGGTGAAGGTGTGGAACGTGTACCGGGAGTACATGGGGGAGCACGACGCCCCCAGCACGCTGCTCGGCGTCGCGGTACTCGGCTACACCGACCAGCTGGTCGAGGTGGAGGCGGTGGCCGTGCTGCCGTGACGCGCCCCGGGGTGCCCTGGTCCAGGAGTCTGCGAGCAGGGCGACCAGCTGGGGCTCGATCCAGGCGCGGAACACCCACTCCTGGGTGAGTCGACTGAAAGAAACCGATCGTTCGGTTTCAAGGTGGAGATGGAGGGTGGAGGGAGGGACCGCCGTCGGATCAGTGACAGGCTCCGTATCGGCCCGTGCTGCCGGGATCTGACAGGTCGTGGGGAGAAATGAACAGGTGGGTGGGGGGAAGAGGGGAGGTTGAGTCGATTCCCCGTCATCGCCTTGTCGCCCGTGGGTCGCCCGCAGCTAAGATACGGGGTGTTTGGTTTTGTTTTGCGGGAGCTCAGGGCGGGGTGGTTGCGGTGGTGCGGCAGGAGCGTGCGCTTCGGACGCGTCGGCTGATCCTGGAGGCCGCAGCGTCGGTCTTCGACGAGTGCGGCTACGAGGGCGCCACCATCGGGGAGGTGGTCTCCCGGGCGGGCGTGACGCGGGGCGCGGTGTACTTCCACTTCGCCTCGAAGCGGGATCTCGCGCAAGGCGTCGTGGAGGAGCAGTTCGCCCAGGACGGTGTGCCCGAACGGAGCTGCAAGCTCCAGGAGTTCGTCGACACCGGGATGGTCGTCGCGCACCTGATGCCGCGTGACCCGCTGCTCAGCGCGGGCGCCCGGCTCTCGCTCGGCCAGGACGTGTTCGACGACATCGGCGGCGGCGCGATCCCCGGCTGGATCAGCCGGATGGAGACGCTGCTGGTCGCCGCCCGTGAGCGCGGCGAGCTGCTCCCGCACGTCGTGCCGGCCGACACCGCGTGGCTGATCACCGCCGCCTGGACGGGCGTGCAGATCCAGTCGCAGAAGCTCTCCGGTCGCGCCGACCTGGAGCAGCGGATGTCCGGGCTGTTCCAGCACCTGATGCCGGGCGTCGCGGTGCCCGGGGTGCTCGGCTCGCTGCGGATGAGCCCGGACCGTGGCGCCCAGGTGGTCGCCGAGGTCGCCGCGGTCCGCGCGGCGGAGGAGGGCGGCGAGGAGCCGGCAGAGCGTCAGGCCGAGGCCGCCGAGGCGGTCGTGAACGGAGCCGGGGTGGGCTGACCGGTCCGGTCCGAGGGGTCTGAGGCCGGACGGAAGCAGCCCCGCGAAGTAGGCAGTCGTGACGATCGGGATCGGTAGGAGAAGGGCGAACGCCGTCAGCGGGAGCGCGAAGACGGCGGCGCCCACGGCGACGCAGACCAGGGGGTGGCGTACGGGCAGCCGGGAGGCTCCGAGCGGGCCAAGGCGGAGGAGCTCGGTGCGCTGATCACCACGAGGGAGGAATCCGTGACCCTGGTGGCCAACTTCCTCGGCTGAGTTGGTCCAGGGCGGTGGGAACGGCTCGATCGCCGACGGCGTCGGTGCGGTAGGGTGGCGGACGCAGAATACGACCGCGACGCAGGGAGGTGAGACCCATTACCGGTATGTCCGAGCGGGTGCTCCCGGAGCGCGGCCGTGCGGGCGGCCCACGCGCGTAGCGCGGGTGCGCCGACGCGGCGTCGGCCCTGGCGGGAGCCCTGACGGAGTCCTCCGTTCTCCTCCTGTCCTGTCCAAGGGGTTCCCTTTGCCGGTCTTCTCCTCCGCCGCTCTCCGTTCCTCGGTCGTCTCCCGGCTGCGCGCCGCAGGTTGCGTGTTCGCCGAGGACGAGGCGCGGATCCTGCTCACCGCCGCCGCCACACCCGCCGAGCTGGCCGCCATGGTCCGCGCCCGCGCGGAGGGGCGGCCACTCGAACACGTCGTCGGCTGGGCCGAGTTCGCCGGTCTGCGGATCGCCGTCGATCCCGGCGTCTTCGTTCCGCGTCGACGCAGCGAGTTCCTGGCCGCCGCTGCCGCCCGACTCACCGGCCCCGGTGCGCTGGTGGTCGACCTGTGCTGCGGCAGCGGCGCACTCGGCGCCGCCGTCACGGCCACCGCCGGACACCCCGTCGAGCTGTACGCCGCCGACCTGGACCCGGCCGCCGTCCGGTGCGCCCGGCGCAACCTGGCCGGAACGGGCGCCCGAATCTTCGAGGGTGACCTGTTCGCCGCCCTGCCCGACGCGGTGCGCGGGCGGGTGGAGGTGCTGATCGCCAACGTCCCGTACGTACCGACCGGCGACCTCGAACTGCTGCCGCCCGAGGCCCGGTTGCACGAGGCCCGGCCCGCGCTGGACGGCGGGGCCGACGGACTGGACGTGCTGCGCCGGGTGGCCGCCGAGGCACCGGGGTGGCTGGCGGCGGGCGGCTCGCTGCTGTTCGAGACCAGCGAGCGGCAGGCTGCGGGCGCACTGGCGGTGGCGCTGGCGGCGGGCCTGGCAGCGGTGGTGAGCCGGGACGAGGAACTGGACGCGACGGTGGTCACCGCGACCCGACCGTGAACGACGAACGTCCCGGCCACCGCACCCCCGTGCCGGTGGCCGGGACGGGCCGTCATGCCTCGCTACGCGGACACTGCGGTCGCAGAGCCCGCGTGCTCAGGCCCTGCCCTCTCAGGCCATGTGTTCTCAGATCCTGGTCCCGTACACGTGGTCGACCGGGATGGTGAGCAGCACCCGGCGGTCGGAGACCATCGCCTCGCGGTACTCCGCCCAGTCGGGGTGCTCCCCGGCGGCCCGGCGGTAGTAGTCGACCAGCGCCTCGACTTCGGGCCCGTGCGGGTCGGTGCCCGGCCCGGTGAGGGTGGCGACGCCCTCGGCGGTGACCCAGGACCGGCCGTCCGGTCCGGTCGTCTCCAGGCTGACTCGTGCGTCCCGGCGCAGGTTCGCCGTCTTGGCCAGCCCCTCCCGGGTGGAGATCAGGATGACGTTCGCCTCGCGGTCGTAGTAGGGCATGACGGGGGAGAGCTGGGGCCGGCCGTCCGCCTTGATGGTGGCGAGGATGCCGAGTCGGCTCTGCGCGAGGAGCGCGTACGGGTCGTAAGCAGTGGTGGTCATGAGGGCATCATCGGGCTTCACACGGTGTGAAGGTCAAGGCGCGGCAGGCGTGTTGCGCGGTGGGGACGATCGGAGCGAAACGGCGGGGATCTGTGCAATCCGCCGATGGCGGCGGCCGCAGCGGGTCAGGGTCGGGAGGCGACAAGGAGTGATGATTCGTCACCGAGTGCGGGGGCGTGTACGGGGACGGTGCGCACCCGTAAGCCGCTGCGCGCGTCCGTGAGCCGCTGGACACAGGGAGTTTGACGATACGTCATACCGGCATCGCGCATGCGACAGGACTGAGTGGGTGAGGTGGAGGAGCCGGAGCTCATCCACCTCGCCGCCGAAGCGAGGGCGGGCTCGGCGAGGTCGAAGGACTTCGGATCGGCCTCGCCGGCGCCAATGACAAGCTCGCCCAGATCGACCGTCGGTCACGCCGCGCTGTCGACCTCGGAGTCCCATCCCAGCGAACCCCCCAAGAGGCCAGGACCGCCAGTTCGGAGAATCCGCCGGCGCACTCTGCTCCAGTGATCACCGGACAGTGTTGCCACCGATTGCGAGACCCGTTGACCTGGACGCACCCGCCGATCGCAGCGTCAGGAGATCACGGAAGGAGATCACCGCCGACACTTCTTCCAGGCCAGGTTGTACACGGTCTTGATGCTGCCGTCGGTCGAATCCATCTCCAGGAAGCTGGTGGCGCTCGGGCTCGAGGTGCCGGGATCGACCCGCAGTTCGGTGTTGATGTTGAGGGTGCGCTCCTCCCCGCAGGGGGCGAAGACCCGGGCGGCGACGTCCACTGTGTCGGTTGTCTGCCAGTTGCCGGTGAACCCGCCCTTGAAGTGATGGGTCGATCTGGTGGGGTGGGCGTGGCCTTGGAAGTGGTAGCTGGCCCGCTCGGTCCCGGACGCACCCGGCGCCAGTGACGCGAAGCCGCTGTAACTGGCGGACACGATCGCGTAGGTGTAGCCACCGGGGACGTGCACCAGCAGTTTGAGCTGACAGTCCTTCCGGTTGTCGGTCGGCGCCGACCCGGGCCCCACCTGGGCGATGTAGTTACTGTAGGTGACGGTGAAGGCGGTGTTGTCAGGGGACACGCCCACGGAGGCCGTCCCCGTCGGGCAGCCGGAACCGTTGGCCGTCACACTGTCGATGACGATCCGTTCCGGCGGCGGGGTCGGGTTGCCGCCGAAGGCGGACGAGCCGAGCAATGATGTGGCGACACCAGCCGCGGCCAGCATGCGGAGCACCATGGGCTTCCCTTCAATCGTTCACGGATCCAGGGCGGGCGTCGCTTTCCGAGCTCGACCTCCGGATTTCACGTGGGCATCGCACCACACGTTGCGTGTTCGCGCACAGAAGGTGACGCTCCAGTCACTCGAACAGCCTTCAACGCGGAGACCCCGTCCGACAGGTCGTCGGAGGGAACACGCTGATCGACCTGGCTGCCCGCTGCCCCAAGCGGGTCAGGCTGACGGAGGACTGAACTGTGACGCCGGAGGAGTACGAACGCTGGCACGTCCGCACGTGTTCACGCTGCGGCCGACGGCCGATGGGCGGCGAAGTCGGCCGAGTGGGCCGGGCAGCAGCCGTTCGGTGCCGCAGCCCGGGCAGCGGCCCCCCTGGGCCATCGGGTATACGCTGGGCACGGAGCCCGACGTACACGGGCGCCTGATCATCAGTCAGATCCTCCGGAACAGCATGCCACCGGACGGCCGGGCCGCCACAGTCAAGGGTCACCCCGCGACCATCACGCAACCGGACCCCAACGGCGGTCCCCGTTCGCTGACGTGGTCGGACGGGACCTGTACCTTTATCGTCGCCACCGGCGCCCCACCACGGCTCTCGGGCGCGGAACTCATCCACGTCGCCGAGAGCCTCGGCGGCTGACACCACAAGGACGACGTCCGATGGGGTCGTTCACCGAACTGGCCTCACCAATACCGCAGTTGCGCTTGCACTGGTCAGAACGAAACGACTTCGTCGAGGCGGGTGATCCGGGCGACCTCCACCGTGCCGGCCTCCCCCGGATCCAGGGCCTGCCAGGTCCGGCTGACGGTGCCGGCGGTCGGCGCCTTCTTGGCGATGACGGTCACCAGGTCGCCGGGCTGCGGAAGTTGGCGCGGACAGCTGCGGACAGCGGGGTGACGAGCCGTGCCAGGATGTGTTGGCCGCCGGCCGCCGTCAGCGCCGGGATATCCCGCCCGGACCAGGAACCCATCGCCACCGCGGTGCACCCCTGCCCGGCCCGAACCTCCAAGCCGGGGCGGCACGCAACCAAGGCTGGCGAATTCAGATCGGCAGCAACCTCACTCGCAGCGTCGTAGGCGGTCAGTGTGCGCATGACTGGCTGGCCGAGCACGAACCTGGCTCCTCTCATCGAGCTCCGTGGGATCGATCATCTAGGCTGGCGTGGTGACTGATGATCAGGAGCGGGCGCAGCCGTCGGGAGTGTGGGCCACGGCGGTGGGGGTGGCCAGGGTGCGGGCGCTGGAGACCGAGCGGGAGAACGCGCTGTTCCGCGACCCACTGGCACAGGCCTTCGCCACCGCCGGCGGCCTGTGGCCCTCCTCGCCGCCGCCCGATGACGAGGCCGCGCGACGCCGCCGGCTGGCCGTGTCGTTCTCCATCGTCATCAGGACGAAGTTCCTCGACGACCTGTTGCAGCAGGCCTCCGCGTCCGGGGTCCGGCAGGTCGTGCTGCTCGGCGCCGGCATGGACAGCCGGGCCTTCCGGATGGACTGGCCCGAGGGCACCCGGCTGTTCGAGGTCGACACCGCCGCGCCACTGGACTTCAAGGCTTCGGTGCTGCGCCAGGAGCGGGCCGTCGCGCGCTGCGAGCGGATCACCATCGCGGTGGATCTGCGGGAGGACTGGCCGGCCGCGCTGGCCGCCGCAGGGCACGACCCGGCCGTGCCGACCGTGTGGATCGCCGAAGGACTACTGATCTATCTGCCCGAGGACGCGGTGGAACTGGTGATGGCCCGGATCAGCGCGCAGTCGGCGGCAGGCAGTCGGATGGGGCTGACATTGGGCTCGCGCGGCGTGATCGAGCGCTTCGGCGCGGACGCCGCGCCGGGATCGGCGGCGTTCATGTGGGTCTCGGAGATGCCCGACGATCCGGTGGGCTGGCTGGCCGGGCACGGCTGGGAGGCCGACAGTCACACCCTGCGCGAGTGCGCTGCCGCCTACGGCCGCCCGATCAGCACCCCGCCGCAGCGCGAGGAGCGGCCCGGCGCACTGGTCTCGGCGGTCCGCCGGTAGAGCGCTGCGCGCTCGTATCGGACGATTGCGGTGGCGGGGACCTGTCCACCCCGCACCCCGCGAACACCTGACCGCGCCTGGCGAACGGTCGCCGCCGAGGTCACGCCGACCGAGGACGCTGCAGTCCGTACAGGAGCAGTTCGATCAGGCGCCGGGGATCGTACTGCGGGTCACCGCCTCCGATGCACAGGTTGCCGATGCCGCGCATCAGTTCGTAGGCCTGGGTGCCCGCCCTGATCTCACCTGCCTCGACCGCGGCGTCGAGCAACCGCGCGCAGACCGGCAGCAGGCGGTCGAGGAAGTAGCCGTGCAGCGCGGCGAAGCCGCTGCTGTCCGACTGCATCGCGTCGGCCAGTCCGTGCTTGGTGACCAGGAAGTCGACGAAAAGGTCGATCCACTGGCGCAGTGCGGTGAACGGGGAGTCGGCGTCGGCCAGCAGCTGCGGGCCCGCCTGCGCGCACTCCTCGATCTGCTGGCGGTAGACGGCCGTGATGAGATCGGCCCGGGTCGGGAAGTGCCGGTAGATCGTTCCCGTGCCGACACCCGCCTTGGCCGCGATCTGGCGGATCGGCGCGTCGACGCCGGAAGTCACGAACACCTCGGCGGCGGCCGCGAGCAGCGCCTGCTGATTGCGCAGCGCGTCGGCCCGCTTGCTCCGGGCCGACGCCTTCCCCGTGGGGCTCTCGCTGGACACGGCTCTCCCTCCGAATACTCATTGACAAAGCGGAACGATGTTCCGGATAGTAAGTGGGATAGCGTTCCGCTTCAGGTTAGCCGAAGCGGGACGCGGCCGACCATTGCCTGCCGTCATTCGGCCCGGGCCGAATGACGGCACTCACCGCAGAAGGAGAACCGCTCATCATGAGCGCATCCACCCACACCGCGACTGTCCCCGTCCTGTCGTACAGCCCGGTGGTCCTGCCCGTGCCCGGACGTCCCGTGGAGCTCCAGATACGCGTCTCCGCGCCCGAGTACGGAACCGGCCTTCCCGTCATCCTGCTCTCCCACGGCCACGGCCCCTCGAACAACCTCTCCTCACTGAACGGCTACGCGCCGCTCGCCAACTCCTGGGCGGCACAAGGATTCGTCGTCCTCCAGCCCACCCACCTCACCTCCCGAACGCTGAGCCACCTGGTCGCCGACGCCCCCGGCGCACCGGACTTCTGGCGCTCCCGAGCCGAGGACATGACCCACATCCTCGACCGGCTCGACGTGATCGAACGCACCGTGCCGCAGCTCGCGGGACGGATCGACCGCACCAAGATCGCCCTCGCCGGGCACTCGCTCGGCGGCTTCACGGCCGCCCTCCTGCTGGGCGCCGGACTCAACGACCCCGACACCGGAAGCGTGGTGCACCTGGTCGAGCCGCGGATCAAGGCGGGCGTACTGCTCGCCGCGCCCGGCAGGGGTGGCGACGCCCTCAACGGGCCCATGGCCGAGCAGTGGCCGATCATCGGAGCCGTCGACTTCTCCACCATGACCGCTCCTGCGCTGGTCGTCGCAGGTGACAAGGACGACTCCCGGCACTTCACCGACATGGGCCCGGACTGGCACGCCGACCCCTACACCCTTGCTCCCGGCCCCAAGTCCCTGCTCACCCTGTTCGAGGCGGAGCACGGACTCGGCGGGATCGCCGGATACGACGCTGCCGAGACCACGGACGAGAACCCCGAACGGGTCGCCGCCGTCGGGCGACTCACCGCCGCGTACCTCCGCAGCCGGCTCCATCCCGGCGACACGGCCTGGCGGACCGCATGTGAGGCGCTGGCAACCGACCCCGATCCGGTCGGACGAGTCGAAGCCAAGTAGGCACCCAGGCGCACGGCATCGGAGGGTCTCGCTGAACGGCGGGCGATCGCTTCGGCAAGCATGACCGTCCCGGCAAAACGGACATTGCGCGTGCGATGGGGCGGTGTTGGGACATGGGTGTCTCTGGGCTGCCGCAGCCCCGGGAGCCGGGCCGCTGGGAGGCCGGCCGCGCCGGGGCGCGACGTGGCTGCGCTGGCCGGCGGCCCGGTGGTGCTGTGGTGGGCCGCCGTGCCGGGAATGCTAGACCCGCGCGTCGAGGGTGACCAGGGCTTTGGCCTGCAATCTTTCGGCCGCGACCATGCCATCCGTGGCGGGGAGGTGAAGTTCCCCCGCTGAACTGGACAGCCTGATACTGGGACGGACGGTCCCGGAGGAAGCAGTTCAGGTAGTGAGTGGCAAGAGCAACATGAGCAA